>NZ_AHBC01000025.1:0-69803 GCF_000236625.2 Halomonas sp. GFAJ-1 | reverse complement strand
CATCGACGACATCAGCATGATGTACATTAAAAGTTACGCCTGACGACCATAGCGAGCGTGAACCACCTGATCCCTTGCCGAACTCAGCAGTGAAACCGCTTAGCGCCGATGGTAGTGTGGGGTCTCCCCATGCGAGAGTAGGTCATCGTCAGGCACTTATACCGCAAAAAACCCAGCCAACAGGCTGGGTTTTTTGTGTGCATGGAAGAAAAAAGGGGGCTCTCCAGGGAGGCGTCCCGGGAGCCCGGCGCCCAGATGGCCGGCCCAGACATCGTCAGGCACTGGGCATGAGCTTATAATTTTGATCAAAACAAATGTTTTAATAATCTTAATAACAAGGAGTTACCAGGTTAAGCTGGTGTTGTAGGCTCCTTGGCAATTAGTATAGCTGAGTAGTTATTATGAAGTTCTATCTCAGGAGGAGAGGCAATATGAGTAAGCAAGTAACCAAGAATTTAGTGATGGCACTATTGATGGCGATGATGCTTGGTGGTTTAGCTGCTTGCGATAATCAAGGCCCAGCAGAAGAAGCGGGTGAAAGTATTGATGAAAGCATGGAAAGCGCCGGTGAAAGTATCGAAGAGATGGGCGAGAACATAGAAGAAGCTGCCGAATAATAGTCTGGTAGCTTAGTAAATAACGAGATGGATTAGTCTCGATACTTACCAAAACAGCCGCTTAAAGCGGCTGTTTTGCGTTTATTAACGTGAAAAAGTAGGGCGTGGTTTAGGCACCAGGGTTTTGCTCAATGCCTTGCAAGTACCAAGGTGCGTCATCGCGCATTGCCCGCGTTAGATGCCAGGTTTCGTTGAACTCGGTCTGTTCGCCATTTTCCTCTAAAACCCCATGGAATATAACGGTTGCCTCGGCATATCCGTCGTATTCATTTACGTCGCCAAGCTCGGCAAAAAGCTTAACAACCTCGGTGGAGTTGTCATCGGGGTGCTCGGTGCGCTCTTGGCGTAATAAATTATATAGCTCAGGTGTTACATACTCCTGGATCTGGCTAAGGTCGTTATTATCCCAGGCGCGTTGAAGCGTCATAAAGTGTTCTTTGGCACCTCCTAAAAAACGCTCTTTATCAAACCAGGCGGGCGTACTCTGCAGGCCGCTGGCTAAACTGCCTGGTGCGGCTGAGAAGTTGGTAGCGGCCGGTGTTGGTTCCTGTTGTTCGCGTTGGTAGCCAGCAGCAGAGCTAACAGATGCGGGGCGTCGCTGCCGCATAAATGCACGGAAAGCGAAAATGGCTAAAGCGGCCACGCCTACCATCACCAAGAGGTCCATGATGCGCAGCTCATCGAAGGCGCCGCCAAAGAAGAGTGCCGCTAGCAGGCCGCCTGCGAGTAGGCCGCCCATCATGCCCCCCATACCGCCTCTACGTGCCGCGGCAGCGCCTGCTTGGCCCTGCTGTTGCCCCTGAGCCTGTTGCTGCTGTTGGGGGGCGCTCGCTGGGCGATCCGCTGACCGTGACATGCTGCCCACGTTGCCACCTCCACCCATACGGCGAGCTTCGGCGTGCTCAATGGCTGCGCTGAAGCCCATGACGCTGACCAGCAGCATGACAAAAAACTGTCGTAACATGTTATTTCTCCGATGAGAACGTTGGAATTGACGGTATGCGCCGAGGCGCTATGTAGAAAATAATAAGGGGCTAGTTTACCGTGTAACTTGCTAGGTAGGTTATTCTGAGAATGTTTATAAAGACAAAAATAAGGTGAAAAAGTGCGCTTACATCATCAACAAAGTCTGTTGTTAGTCGTCGATTTTCAAGCGGGATTGCTGCCCGTTATTGAGGGTGGCGAAGCCGCTCTAGAAGAGGCTGGCTGGTTGGCGGGTGTTGCCGAGGCACTGCAGGTACCCGTATGGCTAACCGAGCAGTATCCAGAAAGGTTAGGAGGTACGGCGCCTTCTCTGTTGAGCACGTTAGGCGAGCACAAGGTGTGGCAAAAACTCCATTTCAGCGTGATGGAAGAGCCTGAGTTTGTCGACGCCTTACAAGCTCAAGGGGCGCAGCAAATAGTGATATGCGGAACAGAAGCGCATATCTGTGTGTTGCAGAGTGCGCTTGGATTGCTTGAGGCAGGCTATGAGGTGTTTTGGCTTAGTGAAGCGACGGCGAGCCGCCGGAAAGATGAAGCGCGACTAGCCCGCGAGCGCGCCTGTGCTAATGGTGCGGTAGCGGTCACTGCGGACATGGTCGCTTATGAGTGGCTGCACCGTTGTGACACAGCCACTTTTAAAGAGGTGCATCAGCGCTTTCTCAAGCCGCGTTCGCCCCGCGCAGTGACGTTTTTCTAATGGTTAAGTGATTAACGATCAGCCTCTTTGCGGGTAAAGACCAGTCTATCGCCCTGGGAGGCAGCTGCATCAAATTGATATCCGGCCTCTTGAAAGCTTGTTAGCTGATCGGGATGGTTAATTTGTTGCTGAATAATCCAAGCGCTCATCAAGCCGCGCGCTTTTTTGGCATAGAAGCTGATGATCTTAAAGGTGCCGTTCTTTTCATCTTTAAAGACGGGCGTCACTACGCGCGCGCTAAGTTGTTTAGTCTCAATCGCCTTGAAATATTCGTTTGAGGCCAGGTTAACGAGCACCTTGGAGCCACTTTCTGCAATTGCGCTATTAAGCGCTTGCGTTAACGTTGGCTTCCAGTACGCGTAAAGGTCGTTGCCAGCGCCATTAGGCAGTTTGGTGCCCATCTCCAGCCGGTAGGGTTGTATTAAGTCTAGTGGCCGTAGTAAGCCATATAAGCCGGATAGAATGCGCAGGTGTTGCTGTGCAAACTGGTTATCAGCGTCGCTAAATGAGCTGGCGTCTAGCCCAGTGTAAACATCGCCTTGAAAGGCTTGTACGGCAGGTTTGGCATTATCTAGAGAGAAGGGTGGCTGCCAATCTGAAAAACGCGCAGCGTTCAGGCCTGCCAGCTTATCGCTGATACCCATGAGATCGCTAAGCTGTTGCGGTGAGTAGCCACGCAAAATCTCAATCAGAGGCTTACTGTGCTCAAGGAAGCTCGGTTGGGTGACCTGATCAGTAGTGGAGGGCGTTTCAAAGTCTAGCGTTTTTGCAGGGGAAATAACGCTCAGCATAGCCTGCTCCTTATCCCGTGGCAGAAGAGAGAAAATACGTGCGATGATTATACCAAGCCTCGGCGATGACCGAGGCTATCGGTATGATAGTGAGGTGGTTTGACCGCCTAGCGCTTGGCGCCATAAACCGCGCCTACGGGCAGGGGTTCGGCATTCGGCGATGAATGTCCTCGATAGCTTCGAGCACTTCTTCATCAAGCTTGATACTTTCACTGGCAAGATTGCTTTCCAATTGCTCCATTGTGGTGGCGCCAATAATATTGCTGGTCAAAAAACGGCGAGAGTTAACAAACGCCAGCGCCATTTGAGCTGGGTCTATGTCGTGCTCCTTGGCAAGCGTAACGTAAGCCTGCGTTGCGGCCTCTGCTTCTGGTGAGGTGTAACGTTTAAAGCGCTCATAGAGAGTGAGGCGACCCTTAGGTGGCTGCGCCCCATTAAGGTATTTACCCGAGAGCACTCCAAACCCTAGCGGCGAGTAGGCGAGTAGGCCAACATCCTCACGGTGAGCGATTTCAGCCAAACCCACTTCAAACGTACGATTTAGCAGGTTGTAGGGGTTCTGGATGGAGGCGACCCGTGGCATCGCCATCTGATCGGCGAGCTGCAGCATACGCATCACGCCCCAGGGCGTCTCATTGGAAAGGCCGATAGCGCGGATTTTTCCGGCATCCACTAGCTCTTTTAGCGCCGCGAGCGTGTCTTCCAGTGGGGTGGCGTCTTCTTGCTCTTTATGGGTGTAGCCAAGCTTGCCAAAAAAGTTGGTGTTACGGTCTGGCCAGTGGAGTTGGTACAAGTCGATATAATCGGTGTTGAGCCTTGCAAGGCTGGCGTCAACAGCTTGATGCAGATGGTCGCGACTCATCCTTGGCCCGCCACGAATGTGGTCTAGGCCAGGGCCGGCTGCTTTCGTTGCGATAATGACATCATCACGCGAACCGCGAGCTTTTAACCAACTGCCGATATACGCTTCGGTTAAGCCCTGGGTCTCTGCCTTTGGCGGAACCGGGTACATTTCAGCGGTGTCGATAAAATTGATACCAAAAGCTACTGCACGATCGAGCTGCTCATGGGCTTCCGCTTCGCTGTTTTGTTCGCCAAACGTCATCGTACCTAAGCAGAGTCGGCTGACCTCCATCCCGGTTCTGCCGAGTGGGCGAGTTTGCATTGTTATCTCCTCTATAAGGCGAAATTGCCTCAGGATAAGCGTTATCTCCGCCGTGAATATCAGCGTGTGAGTGGCATGTTAGCGAGGCTCTCCAAAAGCAGCAAATCAATAGGGTTGAGTCGACGCAAAGGCAGGCGTATGCTTGCCAGCCCATCGACCAGCTGAACGCTGGTTAATCGTATGGTTAGCTGTCAAAAGTGGAACCGACTGTTAGCCGAAGATCTCAACAGATAGGCAAGGTGGTTTGCCATGCCGCAGGCATCATCATTGTTTACTCGTCTAGAATTTCGTCTCGCCGAGCAGCTGTTTCATACGCGTTGGCTACTGCCGCGCTCGCCACGCACGCAA
Organism: Halomonas sp. GFAJ-1; assembly: GCF_000236625.2. Classification (NCBI taxonomy): domain Bacteria; kingdom Pseudomonadati; phylum Pseudomonadota; class Gammaproteobacteria; order Oceanospirillales; family Halomonadaceae; genus Halomonas; species Halomonas sp. GFAJ-1. Next base: position 65,201 of record NZ_AHBC01000025.1, on the reverse strand, counting down.
CGTTTAACGATGCAGTTATTCAAGCGCTGTGCAGAGGCGGGGCATCCTGATGCGCTGTCTATTTACGGCCATATGCTGTTTCATCGCAGCCAGTCACCCCATGACAAAGCACGTGGGGCACGCTACGTGTTAGAGGCTGCTCAGGCAGGCGATATAAAATCTCAGTACCAAGCCGCACGCATTCATGAGCACGGCTGTGTACAGTATCCGCGTCGTGAGGATTATGCGGTTACTCTGTATGCTCGAGCCGCTCAGTCTGGGCACTTTCTGGCAGCTGAAAGGCTTGCCCGAGCTTATCGCCTTGGCGAGCTAGGCTTGACGATAGATAGTGAACAGGCGGCTTACTGGCAAGGATTGGCCGACCGTCAGTCACAGGCTGAGCTGGCGACCGCCTAGCCAATAGGATGAGTAAATGAGGAAGTCCGTGTCCGAGACGCTACCTACAGTGCTGGATATTGAAGCGTCCGGATTCGGGCGCGGCAGCTACCCGATTGAAGTTGGTATTGCCCGTGCTGACGGTAGCTGCTGTGCGTTTCTTATTCAGCCATTAGAGGAGTGGACCCACTGGGATCCTAAAGCAGAATTGTTGCATGGGATTTCCCAAGAGCGCTTGCGCCAGGAGGGCTACCCAGTACAACAAGTGGCACGCTGGCTTAATGATGAGTTGCGCGAGGTAGGAAAAGCGTACAGCGATAGCTGGGGATACGATAATACTTGGCTATCGCTACTTTTTCATCATGCTGAGCTACTGCCCCGTTTTCGTTTAGAGGCGTTGCGTATTCTGCTCAGTGAAGCGCAGCAGGCCCTATGGAGCGATACTAAAGAGGCGGTGATTGCTGAGCGGGGCATCCACCGCCACAGGGCTGGAGAAGATGCCCGTTTGCTGCAGCTAACCTACCAACGAACGCTTCAGCTTACCGGGGACCCACGCTGTTAGTTCGCGTTTTTACCCTCGGCCCATTGTGCGTTGGCGATGGCGTTGGCCCTTGCTGCAGCTTGAGCTACTTACTGTAACTGCCCTTCTAGCATCTCTAGTAGCTGAATAGGCGTTGGCGCGTCCACCAGCATATCGCGCGTTGTTTGGGCTAAAAAGCCATGGCTAACGGTGTTGTCTAGAAAGGTCAGCAGCGGTGCATAAAAGCCTTCGGTATCGAGTAGCCCCATGGGCTTGTCGTGAAGCCCTAAGTAGCCCCAAGTCCATATCTCAAACAGCTCTTCGAAAGTGCCAATACCGCCGGGCAGGGCAATAAAAGCGTCAGCGTTGGCGGCCATGGTGGCTTTGCGTTCATGCATATTGGGTACGCGAATCAGCTCAGTCAGGCCGAAATGTGCTTGTTCTCGTTCCACAAGATGATCTGGCATCACGCCAATGACCTTACCGCCGGCCTCAAGGGCTGCATTAGCTAGTTCGCCCATTAAGCCAATACGTGCGCCTCCATACACAAGCGTGTGCCCCCGAGCTGCTAGCGCTGCGCCAAGCGTGCGGGCCACTTGGCAAAATACAGGGCTATTGCCTTCTCGTGAGCCGAGGTAGACACAAATGCGTGACATAGTGAGAGGGTCCTTATAACAATCAATAGAGTGATGTAATTTGATGGCGTTTTGACGGAGCAGGTTATTCTAGGCAGTCTGCAACCTGGTAGTGCTCGTCCATCCACTGTCCAACGGCGTTATTGCCACACAAATGGTGCGCGTATTGGGTATGCAGGCAGCGCACCTGTTGCCAGTTGCTAATGCCCCCAATACCGCGTTCGGTGAGTACGTCGGTGTAACCCAACATTGCGACTTCATCACGCTGCGCATTACTCATATACGCCCAGCGCGTCTTAACGTAGTCGCGGTGGCTCTCTTGGTACGCTTCCAGAAAATCAGGCTCTTCTTGAAGCCGTTGTTCCAGCGACTTAATGACGCCCACCGCTTCAATGCGTGAAATTTCGACTTTAAGTAGCTCTGAGCAGAGCCAGTAAAGGGTCGGGAAGGGCTTGCCATCCACGATAGGCGCCATCCGTAATACTAAAGGCGTGCCTTTAGAGTCGGTGGCAGCAACGGCTTCAATACCGCGAGGAGCCCGTCCGAGCTGTTGCGTAATAATCGCCAATTGGCGCTCGTCGGGGGCTTGGTCGGTACGAATTACCATTGCGCAGTTCTCTCACTTTCGGTCGTCTTGAATAAATTTATTTGAGCGGCCAACGGCGCGGAAAAAACAGCGGTTAAGCTGCTCAGGAGAGGCTACATAGCGCCATGTCCGCTCACAGTATTCGGCGGCTCGCGCCATTAGCGCGTCGTACAGTCGGTTGAACGGGGCATCATAATCGTAGGGGTCGGCGCCGAACAAGCGGATATGGGGGTAATCAGCAAAGCGTTCCATAAAGAAACGCTCTAAATCTGCCTCTACGGCCTGGTGTTGCGCCGTATTGTCGGGATCTATCCAAAGGTTATAACGGATCGCCATGGCGGTCTCCCAGCATACCGCAACGCGCGCGGCGGGAATGAACGTTATGCAGGCTCTGGTGCGTCATGCAGGTGCGCTAGCAGTGCTTCACGCAGCTCGCCCTCAATCGGCATAGCGCATTTTGCTTGATGGTCGTACTGCACCAGTATGGTGTGGCCGAGGTTAGTAAGCCTGCCGTGCTGTCGTGCTTCCTGAGTCACCGTAAAAGAGCTAGTGCCTAAGCGTGTCAGGTAGGTACGTAGTTCGATATCGTGACCGTAAAACAGTTCAGCTCGGTAGTCGACTTCCATGCGTGCCATGATTAAGCGCCACTGCTTAGGATTAAGGTCTGGTGTGAATAATTTAAACAGGTCATTGCGTGCCAGCTCAAACCACGCGGGCAAGCGGGTATTGTTAATATGGCCTAGCGCGTCGGTATCATAAAAGGCAGGCTCAATTGTGCGAGTAAACATTGGGTATCCTTATTATTAGTGGTTTAAGTTAGCCAGAATTACCCCTAACAAGCGCTTGGTCAAGTGGTGCGACGCTGATACCAAGCGGTGAGCTGCATCCAACCAAGCAGCCATAGGGTGGCGGTAGCAAACCCTGCCAAGGTGCCCCAAAAAAGCCCCATGGTGCTGTAGGTATAAGATACACATAGGGTGTAGCTAAGCAGCGAGCCCAGCCCCATGGGGTAGTGTTTGATGACGGTGGCTACGGGGGCGTGCCCATTATTGAGATGCAAAATCAGCAGAAATGGCAGCATGGTGACAGGAAAAGCGGCCAGGGTGCCTGCCCACTCCGGTGGTAACCAATGTGCTAGGCGTGTAATTGTAAAAATGATGGCTGTCGCAAGTCCTGCGCGAGCTGCTAGCGCAGGCCAGGTAAACGCTCGGCTAGCTGGGCTTTTAACATCGGGTACAGTGCGAAACAGCCAGCTAAAAACGGCAATAGCGACGAGGGTCACCAGCGTGCCGCTGACCCGATTAAAGTTGAACTGGGCAAGCACGCTGCTCACTGCTAGCCAAGCAACAAGCCCTCCCGCTACGCCGCTTAAAACCCCCTTTAGACCTGGCTGGCGGCCCATCACAAGATAGCCTGCCCCTAGGGCCATGGATGCGGTAAAGCCCGCTAAGGTATGAACCGCGCTTTGGGTCGCAAATTCGGGAGATAGCTCTAAGCCGATAAAAAAAAGCGCCAGCGCGGTGCCTAGTGGGTAACCTGCAAGTAGTCCGGCCATACGTGGGCTAGCTCGCACTGCAATGGCGCCCAACCCCAGCACCATGCCAATTGAAAGGCTCAGCTTAGCCAGCTGCCAAGTCAGTGGAACTTCTATCATGAGGTGATTTCCTTCATATTATTGTGCCGTTATTATCGGTGTGCCGTTTGCGTAACACTATTTGATGCATTGATTCATTTTTTGCGCTGCCTGCGTGCGAGGATGCCACGATCGTGATGCGTTCTAACAAGCCAAGTGCTCATCTGCTCTCTCCACCGCCAAAGCCCGCCGGTTGTGAGCTTTGCCTACGCGCTGCGCCACTAACCAAGCATCACCTGATACCGCGTACCCTGCATAACAAGCCACGCTATCAAAAGCGTCATAGCCGGGAGGAGCGCTTAACCGCAATTGCGTGGCTTTGCCATCCCTGTCATAAGCATATTCATCGGCTCTACAGCGAGCGGGAGCTAGCTGATCATTTTGCCACGCTTGACGCTTTGAAAGAGGATGCTGAGATCAGCGCCTTTGTAGCGTGGCTGGCCACCAAACCGGCGGGGTTCAAGCCCAAGTCGTCGATGCGTAAGCGTCGTTGATGTCAGGCTAAGCGTAACCCTTGCTGGTCGCGCCATGCGGCCTCTAAAGCATCTTCTAAAGGCGCTTTTAAGTGTGCGGGGAGTGCATCTTGAGCCGCCTGAAGCGAATCAAAGGAGCGGTTGCGTAGCCAGCAGTACGCCCACGCGCAGGCTTCCGCTTCGCTTTGTGGGGTGGGGCGGGCGGGCATCTGGTTGAGTAGGAACACGGCGGTACGTGGCGCCCAAAGAGGTATGTCGCCGTGCTCATCTTGACTCCACTGTTCAAGTGTCGCGCCGCTGGGCGTCGCGTCCGGGGTGCCCAGCTTTGCGACCCGTGCGGTTTCAGCCAGGATGAGCGCTAGCTGGTTGGCATCGGCCTGACCAAGCGAGCGCCACTGCCGCAACAGCGCCGAAAGCCCAGCGCGCGTCTTGGTATAAAAGTCATCTTGCGGCATGCTCGGTATCTACTCCCATCAATAAGTGAGATTCGTTATGGCGTTTGATTTTGCCACGCCCGTTGAGCGGCGCCACCCCGAAGGGGGGTATGCATCGCAAAAGTGGCACCGTTATGATGCTGAGGTACTGCCGTTATGGGTAGCGGATATGGATTTTCGCTCCCCACCGGCGGTGGTTGATGCCCTAAAAGCGCGGGTTGAGCACGGTGTTTACGGCTATGGCGAAGTTCCCGCTACGCTAACAGCAGCTCTTTGCCAGTGGAGCGCGCGCCATTACGATTGGCCCATTGACGCTGACTGGCAGTTGTGGCTACCCGGGGTCGTGCCAGCGCTACATTTTGCTGCCATGGCGCTGACTCAGCCCGGGGAGGGCGTGCTTACCATTGCGCCCATCTACCCACCGTTTTTGGCGGTTGCCGAACGTACGGGGCGGTTAGCACAACAGGCGATGTTAGCCGAGCCAGCGGCTGCTGGCGAGCCTTGGCAGCTGGATATTGACGCGCTCGAAGCCGCCATCACCCCGCAAACTCGGCTGCTGCTATGGTGTCATCCGCATAACCCTACCGGGCGGGTGTGGCGTGAGGACGAGCTTAGCCAGTTGGCGGAGCTGATAGAGCGCCACGACCTGTGGGTAGTCTCTGATGAACTGCATTGCGATCTTTTGTTGGATAAAGATGCGTGTCATCGGCCCTTGGCCGCGATGTTTCCTGAGTTAGCTAAACGAACCATCACGCTGTGGGCGCCATCAAAAACGTTCAATCTTGCAGGTCTTACCAGCGCCTGCGCGATTATTCCGGACGCTGCGCTGCGTAAGTGTTTCGCTGCGGCCACGAAAGGCTTTTTGCCAGATGGCAACGTGCTGGGTTTAGTTGCTGCGGAGGCGGCGTATCGTAACGGTGAGTCCTGGCGTCAGGCGCTTTTGGAGGTCTTGCGGGAGCATCGCGTTAGCTTAGAGGCGCGCGTCGCATCATGGCCTGGGGTGGCGCTAAGCCCGCCTGAGTCCACCTATTTAGCGTGGCTCGATATGCGTCAAGCGGGGTTAGGTGATTCGCCTGCTAAAGCACTGCTTGAGCAGGTGGGTGTAGCACTTTCCGATGGCGCTGCGTTTGGCTGCCCAGGGTTTGTGCGGCTTAACTTTGGCACCACCGCTTCCCAGCTGGAAGCGGCGTTAGTGCGCATGGATCGGCTGTTAAAAGCTTGATTAATAAAGCAGTGTGAACAACTTGCGCCGATAGGTGACGGTAAGCGGGTGGTCGGCGCCAAGCGCATCAAATACCTGCAGCAACGTTTTTCGTGCTGCGTCGTCGTTATAGGCGCGGTCCTGCTTCATTAACGCCAGCAGTGCTTCTAGCCCTGCATCGTATTGGCCATCCGCCACCTGCCGCAGCGCACGTTGGTACTGCGCCTCACTGTCGTGGCGATCACCTAGCGCCGCGACTTCTTCGCTGGAAAGCGCCTGCTCGCTAAACTCTATACTGGCGCGTACCCCGCGTGCGGGGGCCGCATCGCGCTCTTCAGGGGGCAGGTTATCCAGCACGCTACGGGCATCATCACCACGCTTTTCAGCCACCAAGGCGCGGGCGAGGCCGACCTGATAGGCGTAGTGCTCCGGGTACTGACTGACCAGGGATTGATAAATCTCCCGTGCGGCGGCGATATCGCCGGCATTCAGCGCTTCTTCTGCTTGCTCTTCGGGGCTGGGGGGCGCATCACCCGGCGCGGGGAAGTAACGGTTTAGCCACTCACGCACCTCTTTTTCTGGCAGCGCACCTTGGAAGCCATCCACTAAGCCGCCTTGGCTAACCAGTTTTACATCGGGAACCGAGCGTACGCCAAGCTGCCCGCCAATCTCTGGATTTGCCGCGATGTCTAACTTGGCCAACAAGAACGCGCCTGCGTACTCAACCGCCAGTTTATCCAGCACTGCAAGTAGGGTGCTGCAGGTGTTGTCGGTGGGGGAGTAGGCGCCTAGTAATACCGGCACCTGCATAGAAGCTTCCAGCACCTGCTGAATATTCGACGCGTTTAACTCAATGATGACCTCTTCAGGGGTGACTGAAGGGCGCTCAGTGGGTGCGTTCGCACTCTCTCCTGCGCTAGCGGTGTTGGCGGGCTCCGCAGTAAGCGGGTTGCCGGTACGGGGATCAATAATGGACATGGGTAAACTCTGCATCGCATGAATAAAGGTTACAGATGGATATGCAGGCAGCAACGAGTGGATTCAAGGAAGCAGGTAGAAATAAACCCCGCTGCAGCGACGCGTAGCGAACCGATACGCTGTGTTTTTTGACATGGCTCATGCTTTTGTCGAGTGACAACACGCCACAGTTGCACCCAGCGCTATTTGTACTAGCATATTCAAATGAGTTATTTAATTAGAGGTTTTTGTTATGACTGGCTGTGTAGATAAAGGCGCCTACAAAAACGCGTTGGCGCTAGGGTCATCCTCTTTGTCACGAGGCTTAGTAGGGCTAGCTGCTTCACTTGCCTTACTGGCCGGGGGTGCTGGCGTGGTTAACGCAGACGATGCCCCTGCCTATAGAGAGACAACTTTAGGGTTATACGTGACGGCCCGAGAAGCGTTTGAGCTGCTGGAGCAAAATGAAAGCGCACTGCTCATTGATGTGCGGGATCCGGTTGAAATCAAATTTACGGGGTTTGCTGAGCCTACTGATATCCACGTGCCCTGGGTGTTAGCAGACACCGCGCGGTTTGATAAAGAGGGCGGTACGTGGCCAATGGTGCGTAACACCGACTTTGAGGCTCAGGTGGCGGCTGCCCTTGAGGCGCATCGCGCCAGTGCAGATACCCCGATTATCGTTATGTGTCGCTCAGGCGCGACGCGAAGCGCTCCTGCGGCGGACGCCATTGCCGAGATGGGGTTCTCAGAAGTCTATTCTGTAAGTGACGGTTTTGAAGGTGGCACGCTTTCTGAAGGTGACTCCAAGGGTGTGCGGGCGCGGGATGGCTGGCGTAATTCAGGGTTGCCCTGGAGCTATGAAATTGACCCGGACGTTGCATGGTATGAATCGCAGTAACGACAACGCGTTAAAACACGCTTTTTTATGATTAATGAAAGGAAGAGACGATGCGTAAGCTGACATTTATAGCAGGTTCACTGGCGCTGGCATTACCGGCATTGGCAGTAGCAGATCAACATGGTGAGCAGGGTGATCAGGCACTGATGGTGCTGACCAGTGACGCCGTGCAAACACAAACGATGGCGATGATTTTAGGCAATGCCATGCGTCAACAGGGCGCTGACTTACACATCCTGCTATGCGATGCTGCTGGCGATTTGGCGGTAGAAGGTTTCTCCAGTGACGAGGCGGTAAAGACCCCGCCAAGCAACCCTGCTGGAGAGGTTAAACCAGAAGGTATGCTGCAAATGTTGATGGGTGAAGGGGTGACTGTGGACGTATGCGCGATCTATTTGCCCAACACCGATTACACCCAAGAGGATCTGCTTGACGGAGTGGGCGTTGCCGCGCCGGGCGAAATCGCAGAGATGATGCGTGACCCCGCTATTCCGGTGTATAGCTTCTAAAAGGTATTGACAGTTGCTAGTAAGGCCGCTTTGCGCGTGATAGACTATGCCATCCTCTCAGACAAGACCCGTGAACGGGCAGCCTTTAGACTGCTCGTTACACTATTTGGAAGCGCTTAAAATCCTTTCAAATCAATTGGTTGTTACGGAAACGTCGCGCTTTGGCAAATGCCTAGCCGACAAACACATAGTTAATCCGTTGCCGTTTATTGGCGGCAACCTTTATTCTCCAAGGAGATACCTGTGGCGAACAGCAAGCAAGCACGCAAGCGCGCCCGCCAGGCCGAGACTCGTCGCGTCCTGAAAGCTAGCCAGCGCAGCATGGTCCGCACCTACATTAAGCGTGTGATCAAAGCGATCAACACCGGCGACCATGGCAAAGCAATGGAAGAGTTCAAAGTCATGCAGCCGGTTGTTGACCGTATCGCTGACAAAGACGTTCTTTCTAAAAAGAAAGCAGCACGTCTGAAAAGTCGCTTGAACAAGCGCATTAAGGCTCTGGCGGCGTAAGTCGGCAGACGCCCTATAAAAAACCGGCTGCGGCCGGTTTTTTTGTGTCTAAAGCACCGCCCAAGGCAACCCTGTGTCTCTATGGATTGAGTGATGACCGCGAACACGCCACCCCAAGCTAACATGCCTCCCCAGCGCCGAGGGCTAATGCGCTCGGGGTTAGTGGTTAGCGCCATGACAATGCTCTCGCGGGTGATGGGCTTGGTACGCGATGTGGTGGTGGCCACCTTTCTAGGCGCGGGAAACGGTGCTGATGCGTTTTTTGTGGCGTTTAAGATTCCCAATTTTTTGCGCCGCTTGTTTGCCGAAGGAGCGTTTAACCAAGCCTTTGTGCCGGTGCTTTCCGAGTACTCCACCCAGCGCAGTAAGCAGGAGATCCGCGAGCTGCTAAATGCGGTGGCGGGCAGTTTAACGGCTATGCTGGCGCTAATAACCGCCTTTGCGATGTTAGCGGCGCCTTGGCTGGTGTGGGTGTTTGCCCCTGGCTTTGGCCGCGACCCAGAAAAGTTGGCGATGACCGCCGATATGCTGCGCCTGACGTTTCCCTATTTACTGCTTATCTCGTTAACGGCGTTCTCGGGAAGTGTGCTGAATACCTGGAACCGCTTTGCGGTGCCTGCCTTTACCCCGGTGCTGCTCAACCTTTCGTTGATTGGCGCAGCACTGTTTTTAATGCCGCTGATGAAAGAGCCCGCCATGGCGCTTGCTTGGGGGGTGCTCATCGCAGGTGCTGCCCAGTTGGCGTTTCAAGTGCCGTTTTTGCTCCGGTTGGGGCTTTTGCCTACGCCATGGCCCAATTTTGCCCATGACGGTGTGAAGCGTATTTTAAAGCTCATGGCTCCCGCGCTGTTTGGCGTTTCGGTATCGCAGATAAATCTACTGCTAGATACTATCTTGGCGTCGTTACTGGTGGCAGGTAGCGTGTCCTGGCTCTACTACTCGGATAGGCTGGTTGAGCTGCCGCTGGGGGTTTTCGGTGTGGCGATTGGCACGATTATTTTGCCCGCGCTCTCTAAGCGCCACGCGGATAAATCCACCGAACACTTCTCGGCGATGCTGGACTGGGCCATTCGGGTGGTGCTGCTACTGGGCATGCCTGCCGCCTTGGCGCTGGCCGTATTAGCCGAGCCGTTTTTGATAACGCTGTTCCACTATGGGGCGATGACCGACCACGATATTCAAATGGCCGCCATGAGCCTGCGGGCCTACGCCTTTGGGTTGGTGGCCTTTATGCTGATTAAGGTGTTAGCGCCGGGCTTTTTTGCCCGTCAGGATACGAAAACCCCGGTGAAGGTAGGCATTATCGCCATGGTGGCCAACATGGTGTTTAACCTGATACTGGTTTGGCCATTAGCCCACGCTGGCTTGGCCCTGGCCACCGCGCTGTCAGCGTTTTTAAACGCCGGCATGTTAGGTTACCTGCTTTACCGCCAAAAGGTGCTTGTCTTCCAGCCGGGGTGGGGGCGTTACGCAGTCCAGCTGGTAGGTGGTAGCGCACTGATGAGTATTGCCCTTTATCTTGCAGCCCCCGATTGGCAGGCTTGGCTTGATTTTGAACTGTGGCAGCGTATTCGCTGGGTAGCGGGGTTAGTGGTTCTCGGGGGCGGGCTCTATTTTGTATGGCTGACAGCGCTTGGCCTGCGGCTGCGTCACTTTAAGATGAATAGCTAAGGCGAAAAAAGAGTGGTTAAGATGAGAGTGAAGGTAATCTTCGCCTGCACCTAATCAGCGCCTTCGTTATAATCAAACGCTTTTAAACGGCAAACGCTTTTAAAACGGCAAGAGGTGCCATGCGCGTCATTAGAGGACTGCACAATCTGACAGCGGCTCAACGTGGCTGCGTTGCGACTATCGGTAATTTCGATGGGGTGCATCGCGGCCATCAGGCGATCCTGGAACAGTGTCGTGAGCATGCTGCACGCCTGAATGTGCCGCTGACCGTCGTGGTGTTTGAGCCTCAGCCGCGGGAGTTCTTTGCCGGAGACCAAGCCCCGCCACGGCTCACCCGCCTGCGTGAGAAAGTACGCTTACTGCGTGACCACGGCGCCGAACAGGTGTTGTGTTTGCCGTTTAACGATACGCTGCGCAGCCTAACCGGACGTGAGTTTATCGATCAGGTGCTGATTGAAGGCTTAGGGGTTAAGCACTTAGTGGTCGGCGACGACTTCCGCTTTGGCTGTGACCGCAAAGGTGATTTCAACCTGCTTGAAACGGTCGGGCAAGTGGCAGGGTTTGGCGTTGAGCATACACGTACCTTTAAAGTCGATGACGAACGGGTCTCCAGCACGCGAGTACGTACCTTGCTGGCAAGCGGAAACTTTGACGCGGTCGCGCGTCTACTAGGCAGGCCTTATTCGCTGCATGGTCGTGTGGTACGCGATCAGCAGTTAGGGCGCACTATTGGTGTGCCCACCGCTAACCTGCCGCTGATGCCTCTGCCGTTAACGCTGCGTGGCGTGTTTGCTGTGGTGGCCGAGCTGGCTAATGGACAGCGCTACCCCGCGGTGGCGAATGTCGGGCTTAGGCCGACGGTGGGGGCTGAACGGCCCACGCTGGAAGTGCACCTGTTGGACTACTCCGGCGATCTTTACGGCCAGCGGTTGACGGTTTACCCCTGTGCAAAGTTACGCGGGGAAGCGAAGTTTGACAGTTTTGACGCGCTAAAAACGCAAATTGAACACGATCAGGCCAGAGCGCGCCGCTATTTCGCGGCAGCGGATGCTGGTTGCATGAATTCTCTTCCGCTGGCCTCGGCCCCGCTTGGGCGTGAGTCGATGTCTTCAAATACGATTTCTTCTGATTTCTCTTCGGCGGATGACCCCGCCGATGCTAACGACGGCTGACCGGACTATGGATTATAAGCACACGCTAAACTTGCCAGAAACCGACTTTCCCATGCGCGGCATGCTGCCGAAGCAGGAGCCAGGGCGCGTTTCAAAATGGCAGGATATGGACCTATATCAGCGCCTGCGCGACACTCGGGCAGGCGCGCCGCTGTTTGTTCTGCACGATGGCCCTCCTTACGCCAACGGCAGCATTCATATCGGTCACGCCGTTAATAAAATCCTCAAAGACATTATTGTTAAATCCAAGAACCTGGCAGGTTTCGACGCACCTTACGTGCCGGGCTGGGATTGCCACGGTCTGCCCATTGAGCACAAGGTAGAAACCACCCACGGTAAGCACTTAGCTGCGGATAAAGCCCGCGAGTTGTGCCGTGACTACGCCGGTGCCCAGATCGAAACCCAGCTAGCTGACTTTGTGCGCCTGGGGATTATCGGTGACTGGCATCATCCGTATCGCTCGATGGATTACGCCAACGAAGCAGGCGAAATTCGTGCGCTGGCGGATATGGTCGATGCGGGCTACGTGTTCAAAGGCTTAAAGCCGGTTAACTGGTGCTTTGATTGCGGCTCGGCCTTGGCAGAGGCGGAAGTTGAATACGCCGATAAAAAATCGGACGCTATCGACGTGGCTTTCCCCGTAGAAGATGCCGACAAACTGGCAGCGGCCTTTGGCCTAAACGAATTGCCCAAGCCTGCGGCAGTGGTCATCTGGACCACCACGCCTTGGACAATTCCCGCTAACCAGGCGCTGAACGTTCACCCTGAGTTTACCTACGCGCTAGTCGACACTGGCGAACGTCTGCTACTGCTCGCAGAAGAGTTGGTGGAAAGCTGTTTAGAGCGTTTTGGGCTGACCGGTAGCGTTATCGCTACTGCCCAAGGTAAGGCGCTGGACCTGATTAACTTCCGTCACCCGTTTTACGATCGTCTTTCGCCGGTGTATCTAGCGGACTACGTTGAGTCTGAGGTAGGCAGCACGGGCATCGTTCACTCCGCGCCGTCCTACGGTATGGATGACTTCATCACCTGCCGCGAGCATGGCATGAGCTTTGACGACATGCTCAACCCGGTGCAGGGTAATGGCGTGTATGCGGATGACCTGCCGTTCTTCGGCGGACAGATGATCTGGAAAGCCAACCCGCATATCGTCGAGAAGCTGAGCGAAGTGAACGCGCTGATGGCGCATACGCCCATCAAGCACAGCTATATGCACTGCTGGCGCCATAAATCACCGGTGATTTACCGTGCTACCGCCCAGTGGTTTGTGGGCATGGATATCAAAGGGAAAGATGGCAAAACCCTACGCGAACGGGCATTGGAAGGCATTGAGGCCACCGCGTTTACCCCTGCATGGGGGCAGGCGCGTTTGCATAGCATGATTGCCAATCGTCCGGACTGGTGCATCTCTCGCCAACGCAACTGGGGCGTGCCGATTCCGTTCTTCCTGCATAAGCAAACCGGCGAGCTGCACCCCAATACAGTTGAACTGATGGAAGAGGCGGCCAAGCGCGTAGAGCAAGAGGGTATTGAGGCGTGGTTTAAGCTCGACCCTGCTGAGCTCTTGGGTGCTGAAGCGGATGAGTACGACAAAGTCACCGATACCTTGGATGTCTGGTTTGACTCTGGTACCACGCACCGTCATGTACTGCGCGGCTCGCACCCCCATGGCCATGAAAGCGGTCCGCGTGCTGACCTGTACCTGGAAGGGTCGGATCAGCACCGTGGCTGGTTCCATTCGTCGCTACTGACCGGCGCAGCGATTGACGGCCATGCGCCGTACCGTCAGCTGCTGACCCACGGTTTCACGGTCGATGCCCAGGGTCGCAAGATGTCGAAGTCGATTGGCAATGTGGTTGCGCCGCAAACCGTAATGGATAAGCTGGGCGCAGACATTCTGCGCCTGTGGACTGCCTCGACCGACTACTCCGGTGAAATGGCGGTGTCTGATGAAATCTTGAAGCGCACCGCCGATGTGTACCGCCGCATCCGTAACACCGCACGCTTCTTGCTTTCTAACCTGAACGGTTTTGATCCGGCGAAAGATCAAGTGGCCTTTGGCGATATGCTGGCGTTGGATCAGTGGGTAGTCGACCGCGCGGCACAACTACAGGGGCGCATCGAAAAAGCCTATGAAGAGTACCGTTTCTTGGATGTGTACCAGCAGGTGCATGGCTTCTGTGCACGCGAGTTAGGCGGTTTCTACCTGGATGTCATCAAAGACCGCCAGTACACCACCCAAACGGATTCGCTGGCCCGCCGCAGCGCGCAAACGGCGCTTTATCATGTGGTCGAAGCGCTAAGCCGCTGGGTTGCCCCAATTCTGTCGTTTACCGCCGAAGAGATTTACGAGCATATTCCCGGCGAGCGTGGCGACAGCGTCCTGCTGGAAACCTACTACACCGGTCTTGGAACCTTAGATGATAGTGCTGAGTTAGGCCGTGCTTTCTGGGAGCAAGTGCTGGAAGTGAAGCACTCGGTGAACAAGTGCCTGGAAGATGCCCGTAATGCCAAAGTCATCAAAGGTAGCCTAGCGGCGGAAGTCACGCTTTACGTCAGCGATGAACTGAACGCCACGCTTGCCAAGCTGGGCGACGAGTTGCGCTTCGTTATGCTCACCAGTGAAGTACATCTCGCACCGCTAGCGGATGCCGCCAATGCTGAAAGCACCGAGCTTGAAGGTTTGAAAGTGGCGGTTAGCGGAAGCGAACACCAGAAGTGCGAGCGCTGCTGGCACCACCGTGCTGATGTAGGCACTCATACTGAGCATCCGGATCTATGCGGTCGCTGCATCAGCAACCTGCCTGAAGGTAGCGGCGAGATTCGTTACTATGCCTAATGCCGCATCAACGATGAACGATCAACAGCAGCGGCCGCCCATGGGGCGCCCGCTGCGCTGGCTTTGGCTGGCCGTGGCAGTCATCGTGTTGGACTTGCTGACCAAATATATGGCTAGTCACTTTTTAAACTACGCCCAGCCCGTTGAGGTGCTGCCATTTTTTAACCTGACGCTACTGCATAATCCAGGTGCTGCGTTTAGCTTTTTGGCAGACCACCCCGGCTGGCAGCGCTGGTTTTTTGCCACGGTTGCCGTAGGTGCCAGCATTGGTTTGACCATCTGGCTTTCCCGCCTGAGGGCCGATGAAAAACTGTTAGCGATTGCCCTGCCGCTGATTATTGGCGGTGCCCTGGGTAACCTCTATGACCGCTTAGTACACGGCTACGTGGTGGACTTTTTATCGTTCCACGCTGCTGGCTGGTATTACCCTGCCTTTAATGTGGCGGACATCGGTATTACGCTGGGGGCAATAGGGTTAATTTGGGAGTCGATAATGGGTGATCGACGCCGCAAAAAAGCGGCGTAACGGCGCCTATCTATATCGCTGATACAATCTTTGCATACGACCGTGAGGAACGTTATGGATTACCTGATCGACGACGGTATGGAAATTACCCTGCACTTCACGCTGAAGCTGGAAGACGGCACGGTAGTCGATTCCACCAAAGAGAAAACCCCTGCCACCTTCCAGTATGGCGATGGCAACTTGCCGCCCGGCTTTGAGCACCCGATTAAAGGCATGGCCGCTGGTCAGAGCGGGTCGTTTCAGATTACCCCTGAGCACTCTTTTGGGCAGCATAATCCGCAAAATATCCAAACCCTGAAGCGTGCTGATTTTGGTGATGAAGAGCCAGAGATTGGCATGGTGATGTCCTTTGCCGATAAAGCGGGAACGGAGTTGCCTGGCGTGGTCAAAACCATTGACGGTGACCGAGTAGAGGTTGATTTTAATCACCCATTGGCGGGGCGTACGTTGACGTTTGAAGTGGATGTGCTAAACGTTACGCCCATCACCAAACACTGATTGTAATAACGAGTTTTCACTTAACCGGCGATGCAGGTTGCATCAAGGCGCTTTTATGCAGTCATCAGAGTCCTCTCAGCCAATACAGATTAAGCTGGCGAACCCACGCGGGTTTTGCGCTGGCGTGGATCGTGCGATCGACATCGTCAACCGCGCGCTTGATGTCTTTGGCCCGCCCATTTATGTGCGCCACGAGGTGGTTCATAACCGCTTTGTGGTTGAAACCTTACGCGAGCGGGGGGCCGTGTTTGTCGAAGAACTCCATGAAGTGCCCGATGACGTGATCGTGATTTTCTCGGCCCACGGTGTTTCTCGTGCCGTACAACAGGAGGCTGAGCAGCGCGGCCTTAAAGTCTTCGATGCGACCTGCCCGTTGGTTACCAAAGTGCATTTGGAAGTGCTGCGCTACGCCAAGCGTGGACAGGAGTGCATTTTGATTGGTCACGAAGGCCATCCGGAAGTCGAAGGTACCATGGGGCGTTACGATACCTCCCACGGTGGCCAGATCTACTTGGTTGAAGATGAGCAGGATGTGGCGAAGCTAGGGGTCAACGACCCTTCTACGCTGGCGTTTGTGACCCAAACCACGCTCTCGATGGACGACACTGCTAAAGTGATCGACGCGCTACGGGAGAAATTCCCAGAGATTCAGGGGCCGCGCAAAGATGATATCTGTTATGCCACTCAAAACCGCCAGGATGCAGTGCGCGAATTAGCGGCGGATAGCGACTTGGTCTTGGTCGTTGGCAGCCCCAATAGCTCCAACTCCAATCGCCTGCGCGAACTTTCTGAGCGTATGGGCACGCCTGCCTATTTAATCGATAATGCTGACCAAATTGAGCCAGCATGGCTTGAGGGCGTTAGCCGTATTGGCGTAACAGCGGGTGCCAGCGCGCCAGAAGTATTGGTGAAAGGCGTCATTGATAAGCTGCAAACGCTTGGCGCAGAGGTACCTGTTGAACTCCAGGGGCGTGAGGAAAATATTACTTTTTCTATGCCTAAAGAGCTGCGTGAGCAAGTGATTGTAAGCGGGTGATGCAAACGGTATCGGTTTACGACATACTCGAAGTATGATTTAGCCGATTCAGGAAAACTTCAGTGCTCTATCTTTTTATTCGTTACGCTGGTCATCAAAGAAAAAATCATAAAAATCATCAGCGCGGTTTTACACTGATTGAAATGCTTATTACGGTTGCGATTATTAGCATCATCGCTGGCATAGGCTATCCAAGCTATATGCGCTACGTGGAAAGCTCGTTACGCACCGATGGTAAAGCAGGCTTGTTGCAAGCCGCTTCCGAGCTGGAGCGTTGCTACTCGCGCCAATATACCTATACAGACTGTACTATTACGCCCACCTCACCAGACGGTAATTACACGATTTCGGCAGACTCTGGCAGCGTTAATGACGGTGGTTTTCTAATTACCGCTACCGCTTCACGCTCTGATGGTTGTGCTAGCGATATTACATTAAACGCACTGGGTGAGCGTTTGCCTGAGGCGTGTTGGTAAATGAGTCGTCAACAAGGCTTCTCACTGGTGGAGTCGCTTGTTGCGCTGGTGATTCTTTCCGTTGGACTGATCAGTGTGGCGGCTATGCAGCTTAAAGCGCTACAAAGTGCCCACTCGGGTTATCAGCATGCGTTGGCTAATGTGGCTGCTATTGATGCCCAGGAAAGAATTTGGGCGGCTTTTGCGGGTAGCGGTGCATGCAGCGATATCCCTCTTAGTACCGTAGAGTCCGCCTGGAAAAATCACTGGTTCACTCATCCAGAAACGGCGGTGCTTACTCATGCAGATGCATCACGCAGTCAGCTATCTGGCCTTGGGTGTCAGTTTACTATCACCGTTTATTTGTTAACGGCGGCGAATGATGATGCTGGTGAATTAGTTTATAACTTTAGTTTACCCTCCCAATCGTAAGGTGGCGTGCTCATGGATGTGCAGCGCGGTTTTACGCTAACAGAGTTACTGGTAGCCATGGTGATTAGCAGCGTGGTTATTCTTGGCGCTGGCCAACTATGCTTATCAACTTTCCACGTTTTTAGGCAGATAGATACGCTGGGTCGCCAACAAGAGGCCCTGATTTATACCGCTGCTACGATAGCGGACACCTTAAGAAGTCATCATGCTATTGAAAATGATGAAGAAGCGCTGTTTCGCCTGCAGTGCGATACTGTCGAGCCCCTTTGCCGCTGTACCGTTCAAGATATGCAGGCAGCAGAGCCGCTAGTGACGTTTGTTAAATTAGGTGGAGGCCAGTGTGAAAGAACACAATCACTAGGGATTGCTGAGCCGAGTAATAGCGTAATGAGCGTCGTGACTCTACCCCTGGGGCCGGAAGGGCGTGATATCTACTTCCATATTACTCACCGCAACAGCATACTAAATTAGGGTGATCAAGGGAGGCCTCAGGCATGGAGAGCCAACAGCAGGGCGCTGCGCTAGTGGTAGTGATGGCACTATTAGCGAGTGCATTGATGATAGGCGTGGTCAGTATGCAGACGGCTTTGGTTGACGAACGTTTAGCCAGTAATTATCGCGCTGCAACGCTAGCGCAAATGCGGGCTGAAATAGCCGCTTCTCAAGCAATAACACGCTTCAATAGCCTTGCATGGGATGATCCACCCCTAGTTAGTAACGAACGAAGCATACATTGGGAAGATTATGCCTCTCACAGTGCAACTACTATTCTAGATAGTGGCTGTCCGCAGAAGTCCTGCTTATTAATTCCCGTTGAGCGCGAAGGCCAGCCATGGGTAATGGCTCTCGGTGCAGTTATACAAATAACTGAAAGTGGTGCTGAAGCACTGCTAGCACAAAGTCTACCTATCTTTATTCGCCTTGAAGAGATTGAATCAAATGAGGAAGTAATCACTCCACCAACAAACGCGACGGTGATTTGGCATTAAGTGTACAATGACGTACCTTTTTTGACCTTTATTTAGCCGGATCCACATTATGAGTCAGACAGCCAAAACCCGCGTGCTGACCGGGATTACCACGACAGGAACGCCGCATCTTGGTAACTATGTGGGGGCGATTAAGCCTGCCATTGAGGCCAGCCAAGACCCGAATGTTCAGTCGTTCTATTTCCTTGCTGATTACCATGCGCTGATCAAGTGCCAAGACCCTAAGCGCGTGCAGGAGTCTCGCCTGGAGATCGCCGCGACGTGGCTGGCGTTGGGGCTGGATACCGACAATGCTATTTTTTATCGGCAGTCGGATATTTTAGAAATCCCTGAGCTGATGTGGATGCTCTCTTGTGTCTCTGCCAAGGGGTTGATGAACCGTGCCCACGCCTATAAAGCGGCGGTTGCTGAGAATGAAGCGGCCGGTGATCAAGACGCCGATAAAGGCATCACGATGGGGCTGTTTAGTTACCCCGTGCTAATGGCGGCTGATATCCTCATGTTTAACGCCAATAAAGTACCGGTAGGGCGTGACCAAATTCAGCATATTGAAATGGCGCGCGATATTGGCAATCGCTTTAATCATTTGTTTAAAGGCCAATATTTTGTGCAGCCTGAAGCTGTAGTCGATGAAAAAGTGGAAGTGTTAAAAGGGCTGGACGGGCGCAAAATGTCCAAAAGCTACAACAACACCATTCCGCTTTTCTCTGCCGAGAAAAAGCTACAAAAGCTAGTGCGTAAAATTAAAACCAACTCGCTGGAGCCCGGCGAACCCAAAGACCCGGATACCTGCACTCTATTTCAAATATTCTCTGCCTTTGCTAGCACTGAAGAAGTAGCCGCTATGCGCGGGCAGTATGCAGAAGGGATCGGTTGGGGTGATGCCAAAAACCACGTATTTGAGTACCTAAACGCGCATTTAAGTGCACCTCGTGAGCGGTATAACGCACTGATGGAAGACCCCGCTCATATTGAAGCTGTGCTTCAGAAAGGGGCCGAGCGTGCCCGAGAAGAAGCAGCAGTGACGATGGATCGTTTGCGTTCAGCGGTAGGGCTGGGTCGGTTTATCTAACGTTTTAGTAGCCGTCAGCGAGTAGCATGCGGCCATTAATCACAAGGCTCTTCCCCTAGGGGGAGCCTTTTGCGTATAGCGCAGCGGCTAATCTACGTGTTGTTCGCTGAGCGTATAGACGCGGTGCGCTGGCGGTCTCGCCATAGGCAGGCGAACATCCATAAAAACACCGGTACGTTCATTAATAGCCCATAAAGCAGGGGAACCAAACCGATGCCGGGCTGCTGAAGCAGCGCAAAAGCGACCATCATAGCTACCCCCGCATTTTGCACGCCAACCTCAACAGTAATGGCGCGGGCACTGGCATGTGGTAGGCGTAAGCGGCGTGCCACTTGGTGGCCCAACGCCATGCTCAACACGCACAGTAGCAGCACCGCCAATGTTTCAACGCTGAGCAGCGGGGGTAGGCGCTGAGCATGGCTAACGAACAGCGCGACCACCACCCCAATCATCGCCACGCCAGTTAACATCTTTATTTTGGGCAGTAGCCAGTTCAGCAGTGTTTCCTTTAGTAAGCATCGCAGGAGCATGCCCGCGAGCACAGGCACCAGGGTCACTAGCAGCAGCTTGCCTACGGTTGGCCAGTAGGGGAGGCTTAGTCCGGCACTGCTTAAGCCGAGAAACTCTAGGTTCCAGCCCATAATCAACGGCAGCGTAAAGGGGGCAAGTACCGCCGCAATGGCGGTTAAACTGACGGATAACGCTAAATCTCCCTGTACGAGATAGCTGAACATGTTTGAAGTTGCGCCCCCAGGCACCAGCGATACCAGCAACAATCCAGCCGCGGCTAACGGCGAAAGCGGTAGCAAGGCTACTATGCCCCATGCGAGCAACGGCAATGCCAGTATCTGTAGGCTGGTGCCTAGCATTAAGCGGCCCGGGTGGCGACAGGTGTGTAGAAAGTCGTTTTTAGTCAGATTCAGGCCCATGGTCATCATCACACCGGCCAATACCCAGGGAAGCACTACTTGGGACAACCACTCCGATAACATAGCAATTCCTTAAAAATAGGACAGGCGAAAAGCTTATACCCTCTTAACACACGCTTACCAAGGCACGCTGCGGCGCCCGGTTTGAAACGCCACTACCTTTTGATAAATATCTTTCGCTCGTTCAATCGCGTCTTGTTCCATCTCATCGGTGGTGATAGCTCGGTTGCCACTGCTTCCGTTACTTTTAAGTAGCGTCTGAACATCGGCGCGGTAGCGCTCCAGAAGGTGTTCCAGATTGGTGAGGGTGGCCTGCAGTTCCAGCGTGAATGCTCGACGCTGTTCTAAACGGGTATGTAAATCGTTAGGGTTCTTAGCCGTATCAATCAACGCATCTAGCGTGTTATTAACTAGTTTTTGCGCCCGGTGCAACCGGGGGATAATAATGTACACGACGTCGTACAGGTGAACGGGTGACGCATAATTATTCATAAGATGCAGGTGCTTATAAGCATTGAGTAGCAGGTAACGTTGGCATTTTACCCGTCCACAGCCGTTACGCTAGCGCAACCAGGTAAAAACTAAACTAAAAGAGCGCGGCGCGTTGCAGTACGCCCCTGGTTCAATATGCAGCGTAAACCTCATGTTGGTTGGAGTGACGCTCGCGGGCGATATAAGCGTTTAAGAGAGGTGTAGGGGCGCGCTCATTAATAGATCCGGAAGCTGCTGCAGTTCATGTAGCGGCATGGGGCGTGCAAATAAGTACCCTTGAAGCAGGTCGCAGTGCCTGCGTGATAAATCTTGCTGCTGTTCTGCCGTTTCAATGCCTTCGGCGACCACTATCATATCCATATGATGCGCCATGGTGATAACGCCTTGTACAATCGCCGCCATGCGGCGGTTTTTTTGAGCCTCTTGTACAAATCTGCGATCTAGTTTGACTTTATGAGTGGGCAAATCGCATAAGTAACTTAGGCTTGAAAAGCCGGTGCCAAAGTCATCTAAAGCTATACGTACGCCCATGGAAGTAAGGGTTTCCATCAGTGCAATAATGGGGCCTGTTCCGTCTAGTAGTACGCTCTCTGTTACCTCAAGCTCAAGCTGCTCCGCCTGTAATCCAGATATGTGCAAGGCGTGTTTCACTTCATTAAGAAAGCCTTCCCGGCAAAACTGTAATGAAGAAATATTAACGGCAACGGGGAGTATGCGCTCACTCTGGGCATTGAGCGCTGCTATATCCCGGCAGGCTTGCAGGAGCACCCAGCGCCCCAGGGGAATGATCTGCCCGGTTTGCTCTTAGGGGTATAAACTCACCTGGGGATACCAAGCCCAGGCTCGGGTGTTGCCAACGAACTAGGGCTTCGATGCTGCGTATGCATCCGCTGACGGCATCCACTATAGGTTGGTAGTAAAGTACAAAATCCCCAGCTGAGAGTGCGGTATGCAGCTCGTGACGCATGGCCACATTGTACTTAACGTTTTCGGCTTTACGACCCCGGTACCACTGCCACGTGTTTCGCCCCTGCCGTTTGGCTTGCTCTAGTGCTAAGTCGGCGTGTTGTAGCAAGCTGTAAGGCTCTTGAATAGAAGGCGTATGGCAAGCAATGCCAATGCTGGCGCTGATATGTATCAGCTCTCCTTCCAAGGCAACGGGTTCTGCCAGGGTGGTTAAAATACGCTCAGCTAAGCTAACAATTGCAGCGGTGTGGCCTTTTTTAACTGCTAGAAGAATGGCAAATTCGTCCCCTACCAGGCGAGCCAGCATATCTGGGTGGCTAATCATCCCTTCAAGGCGGCGGGCAACCGTTACTAATACTTGATTAGCAACTAGGTGTCCCAGCCCATCGTTAATGGCTTTAAATCCGTCCAGATTAAGATGTAGAACTGCTAAGGTGCCGTGGTTTCCCCGCTGGTGTTGCTCAAATACGGTAGATAGCTGCTCGGTAAACGCTGAATAATTGGGCAAGTCGGTGAGCAAATCATGCGTGGCCTGGTAGGCCAGTTTTGCTTCCTGCTTTTTCTCGTGCGTAATGTCCTGGTGGATGCCGATGTAGTGCGTGCATTTGCCCCCAGGGTCGAAGACGGGGCTAACGACAAGATGGTTCCAGAAGGGCTGCCCATTTTTACGGTAATGGAGCAGGGTAATACTGATATCGCGCTTTTCGCGCATCGCGTCTCGTATGGCTTCAGTCGCTTCGGGCCCGGTATCAGGGCCGCGTAGAAAACGGCTATTGTTGCCGATAACCTCGTCAGGTGTGTAGCCGGTAATACGATAGAAAGCGGGATTAGCGAAGACGATAGGCATGCCGTTTTGCTGCGCATCCACCATGATAATGCCGCTGGGGCTAGCTTCCATGCCTCTTTTTAGCAGTCTTAGTTCATCGGTTTGCTTATTTCGGGTAGTAACGTCTCTGCATACGCCATAAACACCTACAATAATGTCATCAATAATCACTGGGAAATTAGTGATTTCCAGCGAGTAGTAGTGCCCATTGGCATGCCTTCCCAGGGTTTCGTAGGTGATGGCCTCGCCACGGCAAGCGGTGTTAAACGCTTGTTGGGTTGATTCGCGAAAATTGGGCGCGATGAATTGGCTAAAGTGTAAGCCGATAAGCTCGGATGTAGCGTAGCCCGTAATGCGCTCAAGCGCGGTATTACAACGTTGAAAATGACCCTCAAGGTTGAATTCATACACACCGTCAGGGTGGTTAACAAACAGTGAGCGGTGCCATTCTGATTGCATGCGGTGCTGCTGTTTATCGCGGTGGCGCAGTAACACAAGGGCCGCGAGACTGGCGCTGTGGGCAAGATGGTTCTGCTCTTCTTGCGTGGGTGAGGCAGGGTGCCTGTAATAAGTGGCGAAGGTGCCGAGTAACTCCCCCTGAGTCGAGAGAATAGGCACTGACCAGCAGGCTCGAAGCCCCTCTGCTAAGGCTACTTCCTTAAAGGCTGTCCAGTGGGGTTCTAGGTCAATATCTTCAGTCACCACTAGCTGTTTTTCAAAAGCAGCTCTTCCGCATGTCCCCACCGCTGGACCAATCATAAGCGCTTGCATGTGGGCAGTGTAGGCGGGTGAGAAGTGGCGGTTAGCAACCAAACTTAAGGTATTGTTAGCCGGGTCAAAGCGCATGATAGAAACCAGCGCTTGGGGCAGCATACGTTCTGCCCATTCGGCTACAGCTGCCAATGTTTTAGTAAGAGGAGCGCCCGCAGCGGCGAGATCGTGGATTTCCTGTTGAGCTTCGAGTAAGGGATATTCGTGGTACATAAAATGCCCCGGGTATTTAAAATCTAATGATTTTCATTGTTATAGATGCTGGCTGCGGAAACCACGATTAGCATCATGTAATTAAGCCTAAAGAATGGCAATCAAAAAAGGTTAATAATGTTTAATTTAGTTGCTTTGGACGAATTGTTGATGGCGTTTTTCCTTGTTTTAAGAATGAGATAATTAATCATCAAGGAGTATTAAAAGGAGTTGGGCGAGGTGAGAGCATGCCCCAAAGCTACCTAGCCCTAAAAAACTTGTTTCGTCATACTGCCTCAGAACGCTAATTTTTAATATGTGGCAGGTAGTTATGGAGCGCTATGGCAACGCTATAAAAGGCTTATCGGTACGCGAAAATCGTGAGACGCACGCCGATATATTGACCAAGCTCATGATCGGCCGCTGTGTCGCCATCCTTGGGTTCCAGAATAAAAGAGCGAATTAAGACACTCGCCTGCTGGGTACTGGCAATATTGAAGCGGCGACCGCCATTAGGGGCGGCTAGCGCATTTAAAAACTATAAGATGTATTTTTGATGCTTGTCATAGTTTTCGATGGTTGCGAGGCGCACAATGATATTTCCAAGTAAATTAGTCGTGATTATGCCATGCCAACGACCGCCTCATCCCAGCCCGCCTCCACGCTTAAGCATCTGCCATTTGTGCGCCTAGCTTTTAGGCCTTTCTTCCTACTGGCTGCGCTGTTCAGCGTGGCATCGATGTTGGTGTGGTTAGCGTTCTGGCACGGCAATACCCTTTTGCGCCCCTATGGCGGCCTAATTTTTTGGCATCAGCATGAAATGTTATTCGGCTTTGCGGCGGCGGTGGTTGCGGGGTTTTTACTAACGGCGGTGCGCAACTGGACTGGATTGCCAAGCTTAAGCGGCGGGCCGCTGTTGGCGCTAGTAGGGTTATGGCTGTTAGGGCGGCTGCTAATGGCCTTTCCCATGGCGTTGCCGGGCTGGCTAGTACTGATGGTCGACCTTGCGTTTCTGCCGGTGGTTGCCATCGTGATGGCGAAATTAGTGATCACCGCGAAGCGTTGGCGCAATTTGATCTTCATCCCTGTGCTGGCGCTATTTGCGATGGCTAATCTGGCGATGCACTTGGGGTTGATGAATGGCAATGCCGAGTTGATTCGCCAAGCGGCCTACTTAGCTGTGCTGTTGATCACGCTTTTAATGACCGTCGTAGGCGGGCGGGTGATTGCTATGTTTACCGCCAACCGTTTAGGGCGGCCCAAGCCAGCGCCGATTCCCGTACTGGAAGGTGTTACGCTGGCGAGTACGGCGGGCGTCGTATTATTGCAGTTGGCCATCATGCTGGGCGTTGCCGTTCCTACGATGTTAATGGGTGGGGCGATGGTT
The DNA here is from genome assembly GCF_000236625.2 of Halomonas sp. GFAJ-1. Lineage (NCBI taxonomy): Bacteria > Pseudomonadati > Pseudomonadota > Gammaproteobacteria > Oceanospirillales > Halomonadaceae > Halomonas > Halomonas sp. GFAJ-1. Next base: position 40,214 of record NZ_AHBC01000025.1, on the reverse strand, counting down.
TTAGCGGCATTGGCCAACACACTTCGCATGGCACGCTGGGGTGGGCTGCACAGCTGGCGCGAACCATTGCTATGGGGGTTGCATGGCAGCTACGCCTTCATTCCTTTAGGCCTCGTCATGTGGGTATTAGCGCTTATGAGGCTAATGCGCACTGAGCTTGCAATTCACGCGCTAAGTATTGGGAGAATGGGCGTTATGATGTTAGCGATGATGGCTCGGGTGTCACTAGGCCACACCGGTCGACCAATACGCGCCCTGCCGGGAATCGGCGTAGCGCTGGGGCTGATGTTAATAGCAGCCGTCATGCGTTCAGCCATGTTGGCGCTATTTCCCCAGATCACCCACTGGGCCTACACGCTAAGCATCATCTTCTGGTGCTTGGCCTACGTTATATTTCTCGTGCACTACACGTTGCCATTAATGCAGGCGCGCGTCGACGGGCAGGAGGTTAGAGAGTGCTAAGCACTGACGGTAGGAATGCGCATAAGTTGCGCCAGCTGAGGTTGTTGATTGCCCAACAAGTCAGCCAGTGTGTAGCTATCTAGTTCGTCTAGAAATGCGGACAACGCATCCTTAAGAATCGATTGAAGTCGACAGGCTGGCGTGATGGTGCAGGCGTTATCACTATGAAAACACTCCACTAACGCCATGTCATGCTCCATCTCCCGTACCAGCTCGCCTAACACAATGGTTGCGGGGTCGCGGGTCAGCAGTAAGCCGCCATTCTTGCCGCGAATAGCGGTAACGTATTGTTTCTGGCTAAGTGCCTGAACGATTTTCATCAAATGATTGCGCGATATATTAAAGGTCTCGGCAATCTCATGAATAGTAGAGCGCTCCTCTCCCTTGGCAGCAAGAAAGATCAATACGCGTATCGAATAATCAGTGAATCGGGTGAGATGCATGGAGTTGGCGTTGCTCCGTGGGTAATCAAGCTATAAGTCAGCCAGTCATAAAAAGCATGTTGTATGAATGTTCAGTAGGTTGCAATGAGAACATGGGTGAGTATGACTGATCTCGTCGATATTACAGTGCATGCCTGAGTGTTTGAGTCGCCTATTTGTTGCCGCTCTTTGACTCAGGTCATGGTTGAGTAACTGGCAAGCATCGAGAGCAGGTGAGGGTAAGTGCAGGGGGGCTTTTAAAACGTATACTGTATGAATATTAACCAGCGTTTGCTGCGTTCACTTCTAGAGACCTTTTTTAAAGATCTTTTTTCAAGGACCCTTTTCAGAGACCTTTTCCTATTATGCTAGATGAGCAGTTGTTCAACCGCCCCCTGGTAGAAAAGTATGACCGGCCGGGTCCCCGCTACACCTCCTATCCTACCGCTCCGCAGTTTCATGCGGCGTTTGCTGAGGACGACTACCGTAGCGCTGCCCAGCGCAGTAATCAGGCTGAAGAACCAAAGCCACTATCGGTTTACGTGCATATCCCGTTCTGCAAAAGCCTGTGCTACTACTGCGCCTGCAACAAGATCATCACCCACAACACCGAGCGTGCGGCTGAGTATCTCCAGTGGCTAAAACAGGAGATTCGCGTTCAGGGGGCACTATTCGATAGCACCCGGCGGATGACCCAGCTACACCTGGGAGGCGGCACACCAACCTACCTGAGTAACGCCCAGCTAGGCGAGCTAATGGCTGCGCTGGACGAAGCCTTCCATTTTGCGGCACCTGCAGAGCGAGAATTCTCGCTAGAGGTAGACCCGCGCACCGTAACCCCAGCGCAGGTGTATGAACTGTACGCGCTGGGGTTCAATCGGTTGAGCTTTGGCGTGCAGGATTTTGATCACGAGGTGCAGCAAGCGGTGAATCGCGTTCAAAGCGAAGAGCAGGTGGTCTTGCTGGTTCAAGCGGCTCGCGATGCCGGCTTTGAATCGGTCAGTGTGGACTTAATCTACGGCCTACCGCTGCAGACGGTAGCGAGTTTCGATACCACCCTGGCCAAAATTATTGACCTGAAACCGGACCGCATTGCCGCATACAGCTACGCCCATCTACCCGACCTGTTCAAGGCTCAGCGGTTGATTCGCCCTGAGGATATGCCGCCGCCAGAGCGGAAGATAGAGCTGCTTGAGCTCACGATCAATCGCCTGACCGCCGCCGGTTACGTTTACATTGGTATGGATCACTTCGCCCTGCCAGATGACGAGCTGAGCCTCGCCCGTGAAAACGGCACGCTGCAGCGCAACTTCCAGGGCTACTCCACCCATGCTGACTGCGACATGATCGGGTTGGGCACTACCTCCATCGGCAAGGTGGGCGACACCTACAGTCAGAACGTCAAGGAGACAGCACAGTACCAGCACCGCATGGAGGAGGGGCGTTTACCTGTCTTTCGTGGCTATCAGCTCAGCGATGATGACCGCCTGCGCCGCGATGTCATTAATACCCTGATGTGTCATGGGCGTCTTGAGTTTGCTGCTATTGAGGCCCGCCACGGGATCGAGTTTCGCAGCTACTTTGCCCGTGCTCTAGCGAGCCTGGAAGAGATGGCTGTTGACGGCTTGATCGCCCTTCGCGACGATGCAATCGAAGTGCTGCCTTCGGGTCGGTTAATGATCCGTAACCTGGCCATGGCGTTTGATGCCTACCTAACGCCGAAGGAAAATCGCTACTCGCGGACCGTATGATTTCCAAGGCTACTCCGCATCTATTTCTTAATATGAACATGGAGGAGTTGCTCTTCGCTATTCGCGACTAAGCTTGAATCAAAGGGGGTGTTCCTGTTCGTAGCGACTTATCTGTCAGTCACCTTATGCAAACGATTGGGATGGAGTGCGTTAACCGCCTTGATAACCTGCTAGATGTGGATAAACGGATGAATCTCCAAGCCTGTATTGGTGAGCTCTCACCCTGATTCGTAAAATAACTGCAGCCCCCTGAGTGCAGAACGTGCATTTGCCCGCCGCTATCCCAGCCAAAAACGAATTTTTTGTGCGTGTATTTTGAGCATTGCAGCTACTTCCAACACAAGCTGGCGCGGTCTAGCTAGGCTTTAGCCTTGGCTGGCTTCGCGCTAGCCGTACACCTCATGGCAGGCTGAGCGTTGCTACTGGAATAATAGAGCATGACGGTTCGCATTATATAACAAAATGAGCTATCGTTATTCCTGTTAATGCCGAAGCCCGTAGGAACGCATAATGCTCAACGCTACTTCCCGATGCTTCCCGATACCGCCCGGCTGTTTACGGGGCACTACTATACGCCTGATGGCCGCGAGCCGCAGTGGGGAAGTACGGTGGCTGAACAGCGCACGAGTAACCTGCACTACAGGTCAATGCGCGTGGTGGGCGGTTACCGTCGCCAGAAGCTAACGTTAAGCGTTATGTAAAGTTTCCACTGGATGCTTTAGCAGGCGCCGCGTGGGATTAAGTGTTTAACAAGAGCTATGAAAAAGGGGAAGTGCTATGCAAACACAGCCGTTAGAAAAGGGTGTCGAGATTACGTCGTCACTCACCGTTGAAGCATTAGAGGACGTTAAAGCCAAAGGCTTCAAAACAGTTATCTGCAACTGCAAGGCTGGGGAAAGTGACGAGTTTCCAGATGAAGCGGCCTACCGCCAAAAAGCAGAAGCGATAGGCCTGCACTGGGTACATATTCCGGTAGCACCCGGTGACTATCGCCCCGCGGATGTAGAGGCATTTGCACAGGCCATGCAGCAGTTACCCCGACCTATTTTAGCGTTTTGCCGCTCTGGAAAGCGTGCAACGCATCTTTGGGCGTATGCCAAACGCCATACCGAACAGTGCGACCTAGCCGTGCTTTTCTCTGCTGCAAAAGCCGCAGGGTTTGATTTGGAAGAGCACCGCGAGGGGTTAGAAAATCAGCCTAATGAATAGAACATCGCCGCGGAGTGTGCGGTGGGCGAGTGACTACGTGAGTGCGCAAGATGAGACTTGAGCGTTGGGTGCCATTAGTCGGCTGGCTACGTCGCTACCAGCAAGCGCAGTTCTCTCGGGATGCGCTGGCAGCGGTGATAGTAACGCTTATGCTAGTGCCTCAAGCGCTGGCCTATGCGTTGTTGGCAGGGCTGCCCCCGGAAATGGGGTTATACGCCAGCATGCTGCCGCTAGTGCTGTATGCCATTTTTGGTACCAGCGCGAGTTTAGCGGTGGGGCCAGTGGCCGTTGCTGCGCTAATGACAGCGTCTGCGTTAAGCGGTTTTGCGACACCTGGTAGCCCGGAATACATTGGGGCCGCGCTGGTGCTGGCGGCGCTTTCAGGGCTTATTTTGATTGCCATGGGCGTACTGCGGCTGGGTTTTTTAGTGAATTTTTTAAGCCATCCCGTTATTTCAGGGTTTATCACCGCCTCAGGTATTTTAATTGCCATTAGTCAGCTCAAGCATATTTTAGGGGTTGAGGCGTCCGGTCATAACGTAATTGAGTTATTAGCGGCGCTGTTCGGCCAGTGGCAGCAGGTGAACGTCATCACGTTAATGATTGGTTTAGGCGTGTGGGGCTATTTGCTGGTCTGTCGTAAACACCTACAGCAGTGGCTGATAGCGCTGGGGGCTTCTGTCAGCGTTTCCGGTATCGTCGTGAAAGCCGCGCCAATCTCAGCGGTAATGGTTACGACGCTGCTGGCCTGGGGCTTCAGCTTGGATCAACACGGCGTTGATGTGGTGGGCTTTGTGCCCAGCGGTTTGCCAGCTATTGCGCTGCCAAGCCTTGATCAATCGCTGTGGGTGGGGTTGTTGCCGGCGGCGCTGCTAATCAGTCTAGTTGGGTTTGTGGAGTCGGTTTCTGTGGCGCAAACCCTTGCGGCGAAACGCCGTCAGCGGATCGACCCTAACCAAGAATTGATTGCCCTGGGAATGGCGAACTTGGGCGCTGGCGTTAGCGGTGGTTCGCCGGTGTCGGGTGGGTTTTCCCGTTCGGTAGTTAATTTTGAAGCAGGAGCCGCAACGCCGCTGGCAGGTGCATTCACGGCCTTAGGGATTGTGCTGGCGACGCTGTTGTTAACAGACTTGTTGGCGTTTTTACCTACCGCGACGCTGGCGGCTACGATTATCGTGGCGGTAAGCACGTTGATTGATTTACCCGCGGTTAAGCGAACATGGCAGTACTCCCGCAGCGATGGCATGGCCATGGTGGCGACCTTGCTGTTAACGCTACTTCATAGCGTGGAAGTGGGCATTGTAGGTGGCGTGGTGCTCTCGCTGGTGCTGCACCTTTACCGAACCAGCCAGCCGCACAGTGCTGTTGTGGGCCGGGTCCCGGGCACTGAGCACTTTCGTAACGTGCAGCGGCATAAGGTTGAGACGGATGAGCATGTGGCGATGCTGCGAATTGATGAAAGCCTCTACTTCGCCAACGCTCGCTACCTGGAAGACACCGTGATGGCGCTGGCCGCCCGCTCCCCGTCGCTGAAACACATTGTGCTGACCTGCCAGGCCGTCAACATCATTGATGCTTCCGCATTAGAAAGCCTAGAAGCCATTAACGGACGGCTAAAAGATGCTGGCGCTACGCTGCACTTAGCCGAAGTGAAAGGCCCCGTTATGGACCGCCTAAAAGGGACCGACCTTTATCGCGAACTTACCGGGCAGGTGTTTTTTACCACCTTTGAAGCCTGGCAAGCATTGGTTCACCCCGACGAAGCGCTCACGCCAGTAGCGTGACCGCAAGCGCGAAAGGCGGCCACTTTCAACATATGAAAAAGAGGGGTTAGTGCGTGGTCACTAGCATCACCACGCTAAGAGCAGCTGAGACCCACATGGCCGGTTTGATCGCTTGGATGTTGCCGGTGAAAAGTTTGATCAGGACGAAGCTGAGGAAGCCAAAGGCGATACCCAGGGTGATCGAGTAGGTCAGCGGCATCAAGATGATGGCCAGAAAAGACGGAAAAGCCTGGTCGAACTCCGTCCACTCGATTTTGCTGATCGGCGCCAGCATGAACAGCCCCACCAGCACCAGGGCAGGCGCCGTGGCAATACCGGGCACCAGTGAAAGCAGCGGAGAGAGGAAGAGGAAAGGCAAGAACAGCAGAGCGATGACCACCGCCACCAGGCCGGTTCGGCCGCCCTGGGCCACGCCAGCGCCAGACTCGATGAAGGTCTGAGCCGCACTGGTACCCAACGGCGCCGCGATCATCGAGGCGAAGGCGTCGACGGTCATGGAGCGTTTCAGGTTGCGCGGGTTGCCATCTTTGTCTTTAAGGTTGGCCGACTCAGAAAGGGCCATGAAGCAGGATAAGGCATCAAAGAAGTTGGTGAACAGCATGACGAAGATGAACGGCAGGTAAGCAACCTTCAGCGCTCCCCAAATATCCACCTGCATCACCGCGCTGAAGTCAGGCCAGGCCGCCAGGCCGCTCCACTCCACGACCACGTCACCGCCCCACAGTCGGCCCATGGGTGATGCTAGCAGGGTGGTCAGGGCGATACCCAGAATCAGCGCACCGTTGAAGCGCAGGATAACCAGAATCGCTGTCGCCATCATGCCGATGAAGAAGGTGACCATGCTGGCATCCATAGCGCCTAGCGTCACCAGCGTCGCGTCGCTGCCGACAATGAAGCCCGCATTCTTGAAGCCGATGAAGGTGATAAACAGACCAATGCCGCAGGTGATCGCGTAGCGCAGCGAAGGGGGAATGGCTTCAATGATCGCTTTGCGGACGTTGAACATGGCCAGTACGGCGAATAGCACCCCGGACCAGAACACGCAGCCCAGCGCCACTTCCCAGGAGAGCCCTGCACCTTGTACCAGGGTATAGGTAAACAGGGCGTTCATGCCCATGCCCGGGGCGACCAGAATGGGGTTGCGGGCATAAAGCCCCATGGCCAGGCTGCTCATGAAGCTGATCAGCACCGTGGCCGAGAGCGCGGCGGAGAAGGGGATACCCGCATCGCTGAGAATGGCTGGGTTGACCACAATGATGTACATGGACGCCAGGAAAGTCGCGATCCCGGCGAGAACTTCAGTGCGCATCGATGAGCCGCGCCGGGTCACGCCAAAATAGTGGTCCAGCCAGTTAGCAGGCCGAGCGGTGCTCTTCTCGGCAAGGGAGGAGGAGTTCGGTTCCATATAGGTGATCCTATTGTTGTTGGAGATTGTTGTTGGAGATCGTTGTTAAAAGTCGTCGTTGATCGCCTGGTGGGCCCAGTGGTCAATCCCGTGCGTGCTGGCGCCTTCCGCCCGCCCAGGTTTCCAGTACGCTGCGATCATCACCCAGCATCATCAGCGCAAATAGGCGCTCGCTAAGGGTGCGACAGCGTGCCTGACGTCTTGACAGCAGCGGTGTGGCATCAGGGTCGAGTACCACGAAGTCGGCTTCCATGCCGGGGGCTAAGCGGCCAATGTTGCTATCCAGTGACAGGGAGCGCGCATTGCCTAGTGTCAGGCCGTAGAACCCTTGCCAGGCGGTTAGGGGCTGCCCCCGCAATTGCCCGACTTGATAAGCGGCTTTGAGGGTCGCTAGCCCGGAAAGGTCGGTTCCCCCACCAACGTCGCTGGCATAGGTCACGTTGAGCCCGACATCGCGTGCGGCGTGGCGGTCGAACAGTCCGCTGCCAAGGAACAGATTAGAACTGGGGCAGAAGGCCAGGTTGGCGCCACGATCCGCCAGTCGGCGGCGCATCCCCTGGTCAAGATGGATGCCATGGGCAAAGGTGCTGCGTGGCCCTACCAAGCCCGACTGCTCGTAGACCTCAAGGTAGTCGCGGCTCTCGGGGAATAGCTCGGCCACCCAGTCCAGCTCGCCGGTGTTTTCGGACAGGTGAGTCTGTAGCCACAGGCTCGGGTCATTCCGCAACAGCCCGCCCGTCGCGTCTAGCTGTTCGCGGGTTGAGGTGGGGGCAAAGCGGGGCGTCAAACTGTAGCCGAGCCGCGCTGTGCCGTGCCATTCGCTGATTAGCCGCTCGGCGTCGCGAATGCCACCATGGGTGTCGTCGCAGAGCGCCTCAGGGGCGTGACGATTCATATGCACCTTGCCCGCCAGCATGCGCAGGTCGCGCTTGCGGCTGGCGGTGAAGAAGGCATCCACCGAACTGGGGTGGCTGGAGCAGAACACCTGGGCCGTGGTGGTACCCACCCGCAGCATCTCATCAAGAAACGCATCAGAGAGCGCCAAGGCATGCTCGTACTGAGCGAAACGACACTCTTCAGGAAAGGTGTAGTCGTTGAGCCAATCCAGTAGCTGCCGCCCGTAGGAGGCCATGATTTCAAGCTGGACGTAGTGCACGTGGCTGTCGATGAAGCCGGGCATCAGTAACTTGCCACGGTGGTCGATCACCTCGATTCCGGGGGGCAGGGTGGGTTCGAGTCGCGCATAGTCATCGATGGCGCGGATGCGGCCATTCTCGATCCACAGGGCAGCGTCTTCGATATGGCAAACGCTGCCTTCGGCAGGGGTGTCGCCCTCGCCGGGGTCGGCATCGAAGCTCAGCAGTTCAGCGCGTATCACGCGCGAGTCGTTTGTCGTCATGATAGGGGCTCTTTTTTTCGAATGTTTATGAAGTGCGACGGCGCATGTTTAAGAAGTGTGCTAGTCGATGAGAGCACGTAGTTCGCCTGGGGCGAGGCCGCGTTGGTCGGCCCGCTCATGGGCGCCCACCAGGGGCAGCAGCTCGGCCAGTGTGGCTAGCGCAATGGCATAGGGCGTCTTGTCGCCGCCGGTGCCACCACTTGCCATACCGATGGGGCAGCGCACCCTGGTTAGCGCCACTTCGTCATGACCGGCATCGGTCAGCCGCGAGCGGAAGCTAGCCCACTTACTGTGTGATCCGATCAGGCCGATTGAGGCCATGTCGTCACGCAGCAGCAGGGCATCCACCAGCTCGCGGTCTTCGGCGTGGTCGTGGGTCAGCACTAGCGCGTGGCTGTTCGCAGGCAGCGCCGCGACGGCGGCACGTAGGTCAGTTGCGTGGTGACAGGTTAGGCGCGGCTGCGCCTCAGCCCAGGCGGGAAAAACAGCGTCGCGGCTGTCGTGCCAAAGCACTCGCCAGGGCAGCGGAGCGGCCAGGCGTACCAGCTCGGTACCGACATGGCCGGCGCCGAAGAGGGCCAGGGTCGCCGCACTGCCGGGGAAGACCTCCAACAGTACGTTGACGAAGCCGCCGCAACACTGCCCGCTGCGCCCACCCAGGGAGAAGGCTTCAAGGCTCATGCCGGTTTCAGCGCTCGCCAGCCGCTCCCGGGCCGCGTCGATCACCTGAAACTCGAAGGTGCCGCCGCCCAGGGTGTCGTGGACGGCATCCGCCGTGATCACCATGCGAGCGCCTGGCTCCCGGGGGGTGGAACCGGCGCTGGTCACCACGGTGGCTAGCGCATGGGGTAGGCCGTCCCGCTGCAGGCGGTGCAGGGCCTCATGCCAGCTTTCGGGGCGCTGGGTGTTCATCACTCGTCACCTTTTTCCAGCGGCCGTTTGTTGTACAGGGCGTCGTGCTGGGAACCGTATTGGGCGCGTAGAGCCTCAGCCGCCATCAGCACGCGCTCGGGCGTGGCCGGGGTATCGAGCCGCGGCGCCTCGACGTAGTTGGTAAGGCTTGCCAGGGCATCCCGCAGCGCGGACCACACCGCCATGCCGAGCATAAAGGGCGGCTCCCCCACGGCCTTGGAGCGATAGATGCTGGCCATGGAGTTGGGGTGTCCCTCCAGCAGCTTGACGTTGAACACCGGCGGTAGATCACCATAGGTGGGGATTTTGTAGGTGGCTGGGCCGTCGGAGATCAGCCGTCCGGCATCGTTCCACTTCAGTTCTTCGCTGGTGAGCCAGCCCATGCCCTGGAAGAAACCGCCCTCCACCTGGCCGATGTCGATGGCAGGGTTCAGCGAGTCTCCTACGTCTTGAAGAATATCGACCCGGTCAACCTGGTACTCGCCGCTGAGGATATCCACGCTGACTTCTGCCACCGCAGCGCCGAAGGCGTAATAGTAGAAAGGGCGCCCCTGGCCGACGTTGCGGTCGTAGTGGATCAGCGGGGTGGCGTAGAAGCCTTTCTCCGAGAGCGAGATGCGATTCAGATAGGCTGCCTGAATCAATTCGCCCCAGGGAATGCGGCGTTCGCTCTCGCCGTGGCCGGCAATCAGGTGTCCGTCTTCCAAGCGCATGTCTTCGCGGTCAAGCCCCTGATCCTGATAGAGGTGCTCATGGGCAAAATCGAACAGCCGCTGCTTGAGCTTCGTGCAGGCATCTCGTGCCGCTTGGCCGTTAAGGTCGGTGCCACTGGAGGCGGCGGTGGGCGAGGTGTTGGGCACCTTATCGGTGCGCGTGGCGCTAATGCGGACTTGCTCGGTATCCAGCCCCAGTTCACGGGCGGCCACCTGACAGATCTTGGTGTGCAGGCCCTGGCCCATCTCGGTGCCGCCATGGTTGATCATCACGCTGCCGTCGGTATAAACATGCAGCAGCGCGCCGGCCTGATTGAGGTGCTTCGCGGTGAAGGAGATGCCGAACTTCACCGGCGTCAGCGCTAGGCCACGCTTGATGATCGGGCTCTCGGCGTTGAATTCGGTGATCGCACGGCGCCGCTCCCAGTAGTCGCTGCTGGTCTCAAGCTGCTCGACCAGATCATGCAACAGGCCGATCTGATCGACCTGCTGGCCGTAGTGAGTAATATCACGACGGGTCGTTTGGCTGTCGGCGCGGTAGAAGTTGCGCTTGCGTACTGTCAGAGGGTCCTCGCCGATGCGTCGGGCGATGTCGTCCATGGCCGCCTCGATCACCATCATGCCCTGGGGGCCGCCGAAGCCGCGAAAGGCGGTGTTGGAAGCAGTATGGGTACGGGCACGGTGGCCGGTCACGCGGGCATCGCCCAAGGAGTAGGCGTTGTCGCTGTGGAACATGGCGCGGTCGACAATGGCGTCTGAGAGATCCGGCGAATAGCCGCAGTCGCCAATCAAGGTGATCTCGCCGCCCTGAATCACGCCCTGTTCGTCGACGCCCAGCCGGTAGCGGTTATGGAAGGGGTGGCGCTTGCCGGTGGCACGCATATCGTCGCCACGCGGTAGGCGCGCCCGGGTGGTGCGTCCGGTACGCCGGGCGAAAAGCGCGGCGATGCAGGCCCAGGGTGACGCTTGGGTCTCCTTGCCGCCGAAGCCGCCGCCCATGCGGCGTACCTCTACGGTCACCGCATGAAACGGAATGCCCAGCACCTCGGCTACCAGCTTTTGGGTTTCGCTGGGGTGCTGGTTGGAGGTAAAGACCACCACGCCCTCATCTTCGGTGGGCTGCACCAGGCAGGCCTGGCCTTCCAGGTAGAAGTGCTCCTGGCCGCCGACAAACTGCTCATCTTCCACCACCAGGGCGGCGTTCTTCAGCGCCTGCTCCCAGTCACCGCTCTGCTGAACATGACTGGGGCGCACGAACTCTTCCCGCTCAGCGGCGGCGACGGGATCCAGGCAGGCTGGCTGCTCATCAATCTCTATGACGGCGGCCTGAACGGCCTCGCGGGCAGCGCGATGACTCTCGGCGGCCACGGCAAAAATAACCTGACCGACGTAGCTGATCGTATCCGACACGAAGATCGGGTCACCGGGGAAGACCGGGCCGATATCGGTATGGCCGGGGACATCATCCACGGCAATCACATCCACCACGCCGGGCATGGCGCGGACCTTGTCCAGGTCGAGGCGGGTCAAGCGGCCATGGGCGACGGGAGAGAGGCCTAGGGCCACGTGCAGCGTATCGGCCGGGACGCTCAGGTCGTCAATATAGGCGGCCCGCCCGGTGACATGCTTCACCGCGCTCTCATGGGCCTGGGAGTGCGGGTGAGTATTGGTATAGGGAAGCGTGTCGCGGGCCAGGGGGCCAGCACCTTTGATGCGCCCATCGAGTTCGTGGCGTGCAGCCGCGGAGTCGGCGCTGACGTCTTCGGCAGCATCGCTGGGCGCCTTAGCATTCGGCGCTGTAGAGAGCTTAGTGAGCGTACGCATGGAGCATCACCTCCCGAGGGCTGTTGGTGGCGTCCTGGGACTGGTTTTCAGTATTCAGCACCAGGCGCAGGCGTTCGAGCAGATTGGCGGCGGAAACTTGGCGATAGTGGGCGCTGCCGCGCACATCGGACATCGGTTGGAAATCCTGAGACAGCGCTTGCCGTGCCGCTTGGAAGGCCGCTGATGAGGGCGCTTTGCCCTCAAGCGCTGCTTCGGCCTGGGCTGCACGCTTGGGGATACCGGCCATGCCGCCAAAGGCTAGGCGCACGTCGCGGAGCACTCCATCCTCCAAACGCCAAGCGAAGGCCCCGAGCACCGCAGAAATATCGTCCTCACGCCGTTTGGAAAGCTTCCACACTTTGAGCGTTTCCCCCTCCACGGGGTGGGGTAGGAACAGAGCGCGGATCGCTTCACCCTGCTGCAGGGCGGTTCGCTTGTAGTCGAGGAAGAAGTCATCAAGCGGCAGCTCGCGCTCACCTTTGGGGCCAACCAGGCGCAGACGCGAGCCCAAGGCCAGCAGTACCGGTGGGGTGTCGCCGATGGGCGAGGCATTGGCCACGTTGCCGCCCAGGGTGCCCCGGTTGCGAATCTGGGAGGAGCCTAAGCGGTGTAACAGATGGGCAAAGGCGTCAAAGTGTTCTTGAAGCAGCGGTTCAATCTGGCTATACGTCACGGCCGCGCCAATCCACCAGCCGCGTCGGCCATCTTCTAGGGTGGTCTCTTCGATCACGTTCAACTCGGCGACGCGTGTGACATCGATAAGCCGCTCGAAGCGAGCTAGTCGCTGGGTGCTCTCTAGCCACAGGTCGGTGGCCCCGGCAACCAGCCGCGCTTCGGGGTGGCGTTCCAGGCACTCGACCAATTCGGCGAGTGTCGTGGGCTGGGCAAAGAGGCTTTCAACTGCGGCTGGTGCGGCTTTCGGCTCAGGGGCGGCGGCGTCCATCCAAAGCGGGCGATGTTCGGGGTGCTCGTTCATGCTCAGCGCGGCGTCGCGGATCGGGCGGTAGCCGGTGCAGCGGCAGAGGTTGCCCCCTAGAGCGGCCTCAAGGCGTTGTGGCGTCAGCGGGGCCAGGGCCTTGTCGGGTTCCCTACGCTGCTGCTCGTGAAGGGTAAACAGCGACATCACAATACCCGGCGTGCAGAAGCCACACTGACTGCCATGGCACTTAACCATAGCGGCCTGGGCGGGGTGTAATTGGTTGCCATCGGCGAGGCCATCCACGGTCACCAGATGGCGTCCATTCAATTGATAGGCCGGGGTGATGCAGGCATTGGCGCTGTGATAGCGCAGCTCGCCGTCAGGCCCTGTTTCGCCAATGGCGACGGTGCAGGCGCCGCAGTCACCAGAGGCGCAGCCCTCCTTAGTGCCCGTGGTGCCAAGGGTTTCGCGCAGCAGTTCAAGCACACTGGTTTCGGGGGCTGCCTCGCACTGGCGGGGCTGCCCGTTGAGCAGGAAGTCGATCATCGCCGTGTCTCTTGTTGATCTTGTTAAGGGGAGTATGGGTTGTAATGGTTTGACCGATTGGTCAATATTTTTTCAGCATGTGCCAGGATGTCGCATTTTGCAAGTCCAAGAACGGTCTTTGTGTGACAGTGGGGATGCTTTAAAAGCAGCAGTTGTCGTGCCAGATATTATGCAGCGTCAAAGGCTGTAGCAGAGGAACAACAGGAGGCCCAAGAGAGGGCCGTGGAGGGTGCTGAAGGCGCCGCCGAGCATAATTAGCCCGTCGGCAGGCGGGCGGGATTAGCGGGGGGCACGGTCGTCCTGTGGCTGCGACGCGTTACCCTCTTGCAGGCGCTCGATGGAGGCATTGCCCTGCTTGGACAAGGCCGCTAGGCGCTCGATCTGCTCATCCAGGCGGGGCAAGGCTTCCTGACGATAGCTCGAAAGATCATCGATGGCGCCCATCACCTCGCTGAAAGCCTCCTCAAGCACTTGCATATCGAGCATCGCGCCGGAGGCCCGCTTCTGGATATCAACGCCTTGCTGGCGCAGGGCCTTGGCGGTTCCGCTGATCATTTGCGACGTGGTGGTGTTGAGGGCTTCAATGCGGTCTAGCACTAGGCGCTGATTAGCCATTGCCATGGCCACGGTTACCGCGACGGTGAGCGCAGAGACGGTGACATTAATGGCCCTGTCTACGCCGCGCATCAATTCCCGGTTGTTGCGGATGATGACCTCTAGCGCCAGTATGCCTTGCTGGCTCACCGCCAGCTGCTGCTGGAGGTCGAGGATGCGCTGGCGTAGGGGAAAGAGCAGCTCCTCCTCAAGGAAATGGCGCCGCGGATCAACGCCGTCGCGAGCGGCGATTTCGTCGCACAATCGGCGGTCGATCATACGGCCCAGTGCAACTTGACGGTTCAACTCGGCAAGGATGTTCGTTAAGGCCTGCTGGTCATCGCTGAGGGTGAGGTTGTCGCGATGGAGCATGTCGCGTCCGCTTTCCAACTCCTCAATGATGGCGTCCAGCGCCTGCTGGGCATTCTCAAACTTACGGAAGTAGCGCTGCAGGCGGCTGTCGAGGCCGGGAATGACCGAAAGAATGCGATCCAGTGTGGTAGGCGCCAGGCGATGGCGGGCGGGGTCCAGCCCTTCCATGCGCCCACGTAAATCAGTGAGTGCCTTGGCGACCGGCCCGCCTTCGTCGCCCTGGTGGGCCAGCTGGCGCAGCGGGGTCTGTAGCATGGCACTACGATGGGCGGCTTGCTGCTGTAGTTCAAGGCCCATTTCGTCCACGGCTCGGCGTTGGCGAGCTGCCGATGTCTCGTCACCTTCGGCAAGGATATCTTCGACAAAGTTGTCAGCCATCGCTTCAAGCTCAGGGTCGATGTCACGGGCATCAAAATTGTCCGAATCGGCCTGACGCGCCCCTAATTGGCTAGCCCCTAGCTGGTCGGCTATCTCGTCTACCGGCGGCAGGGAGAGACGACGTTTGTCACCGGATTGCTGAGCCATAGATAACTCCTGGGCTATTAAAAAAACGGTTAAATAGAACCGATTAAATAAAATCGCTTTAAAACTGCAAGGTAGCACTGACTGCCAGCTTAATCCTTGCGTGCATAACGATCCGCACCTTCGACGAAGCGGCGTAGATCCTCCAGCGCTTTTTCGGTGGTGACCGTCGCCTGGGGGCGAGCGGTCTCAATACGCGCCATGGAAACAGCGGTATCGTCGAGCACGGTGAGGGCGGATTCGATACGGGCAGAAAGCTTATTCAGCCGGTGTTCAGTCTCCACCAGAAGATCAAGGCGCCGCACTAGGGCGGCGCGTTCCTCTTCGCCCAATCGGTTACTCTCCCGCTCTAGTCGGCCGCGTACGTAATTGCCGTCCACGCTCACCACGCCTCGCGCTTGAGACGTCATGGTCGTTAGCGTATCCACCGCGCCATAACAAACTTGAGTGACCAAGCCTTTTGAGCGCTCAAAGGTCAGCTCGCCCGTGTGGAACCGCTCGCCCAGGACGTCCATCACATGGCGGTAGCGGCTATAGAGGCGGTCTGTGAGGATCGCCAGATCGGGGCGTTGCACATCGAGCAGGCTCTGCTTGGCCCGACACATGGCCAGCACAAGGTCGTCGGCTCCCACGGGTGGCCTTGCCGGATCAAGCACCAACACACCCGCTTCATAGGCGTTGCGCTCCTGCTGCGCACGGCGCTGATGTGCCTCGGCCTCTCTTTGGGCCTCCTGGCGCCGCATGCGGCGACGGGCTAGCCAGCCGCGCAGCGTCCGCTCAACGGGCAGCGCCACGGGAATGGCGACAATGCCCGCGAGCCAGCCAAACAAGCTAGGGCTAAAACCACCCCACAGGGAGGTCAGCCACAGCAGCATGCTGATCGAGGGAACCACCAGGCAGTAACGGCCGATAACCCGTAAGCGGCTGGGAACCGCTATCGGAAGCGCCAAACCAGGATTAAACAGACCAACCAGCAGCCAAGGCAGGCAGGTCATAAATAGGCCATAGGAAAATCCTTGCAGGAATCCCAGCATAGAGATGGCTATCCTTCCGTCATGGAACGCGAATGCGGCATTAAGAATAAATCAGCAAGCCCCCGTGAACTAGCGGGCCAGCTATCGACAACTACAAAAGGCCATTACAAGCGACCACTATGAGGGCTTAATAGTTTCAATCGTCTGTTCGGACGCTAACGCAAATGACGCTAACGCGACTATAGGGATAACGTTTCAGATGCCCGTTTGGTTTGGCTGAACGGTAGCAGTAGGGGCGAGGCGCTCTGCGTAGGGGCTAGGAGGCCTGCTATCGGTTGAGAAAAGTTTGCTAAGCTAGCCAGCGGTTTTCTTTGCGGGTGCGCACTAGCATGAGTTCGCTTCACTCTTCATTTCGCCCTACGCGTTGGCTACCCGGTGGGCATTTACAAACGCTATTTAGCCCGCTGTTCCGCGCTAAGCCCAAACTACAGCGCCAACGTGAGCGCATCACGCTGGAAGATGGCGACTTTATTGATCTGGATTGGTACGGCCCGCAAGGTGAACAGACGCGCTGCGCGATTCTGCTCCATGGGCTTACGGGAAGTTCAAAATCGCTGTATATCTTGGGCCAGCAGCAGGCGCTGGCAGCGCAGGGGTGGCAGAGTGTGGCGGTCAATTGGCGAGGCTGTTCCGGCGAGCCTAACCATCGCGCCAGGGGCTATCACTCTGGTGCTAGCGAAGACCTGGCCGATATTATCCAACAGCTAGCGGCTCGATACCCCGATAAGCCGCTAGCGGCGGTGGGGTACTCGCTGGGCGGCAATGTGTTGCTCAAGTACCTCGGCGAAACCGGGCGTCATAACCCGCTGCTGGGCGCCGTGGCGGTCTCGGTGCCGTTTCGTTTAGACCACTGCGCTGATCGAATTAGCCAGGGCTTTTCTAGAGTGTACCAGGCACGTTTTCTGCGCGATTTACGCCGCTATGTGGAATCCAAGCAGAGTGCGTTCCGTCAGCAGGGCTGTCAAGAGGAGCTGGCGAGGTTAAGAGCGCTTGAAACACTGGAGGGCATGAAAACGTTTTGGGACTTTGATGGCAGGGTCACGGCGCCGTTACATGGCTTTGATAGCGCCGATGCGTACTACCAGCGTTGCAGTAGCGCTTTTTTTGTTAAGGCTATTCAGGTGCCAACACTTATTGTGCACGCTGAAGATGACCCTTTTATCTACCCCCACAGCGTACCAACGGCAGACATGCTGCCGGGTTGCGTCGCTTTAGAACTCTTCCCTAGTGGCGGGCACGTGGGGTTTATTGAAGGCAGCCCCTGGCGGCCACGCTACTATCTTGAACATCGGTTGCCTACGTGGTTAAACGCCCAGATGCCAGATGCAGCGGCGACCCATCGCCCGCAGGTGATCGCATCGTAACCCACCACCCTTAGCGAGGTTTTCAATGTCTGGGTTTTATGATCGTTTGAAAGAAGTGGCGTCGCCACGTATTGGTTTGGGGTGTATGAACCTTTCCCATGGCTATGGGCAGTATGTGCCAGAAGAGGAGGGCGTTAAGGCGCTGAACGACGCCTTTGAAATGGGCTATCGCCATTTTGATACGGCCACGCTTTACGGCGGTACCGCTAACGAACGGCTGCTGGGAAAAGCGTTTGCCTCGAAGCGCCAAGAGCTGCTGCTGGCTAGCAAGTGCGGGATGGCCATCGACCCAGAGAGCGGTAAGCGAGTGATCGATGGACGGCCTGAGACGCTGCGACGTCAGTGCGAGGAGAGTTTGGCTCGCCTGAAAACCGATCATTTGGATCTCTACTACCTCCACCGCATGGATCGCCAGGTGCCCATTGAAGAGAGCGTTGGAGCCCTTGGCCGGTTGGTGGAAGAGGGTAAGCTGCGCGCGGTGGGGTTATCGGAAATCTCCGCAGACACACTGCGCAAAGCATACGCTGAGTACCCGGTATCGGCCGTTCAGTCGGAATACTCACTGTGGACGCGTAACCCCGAGATTGCCCTCAGCCAAGCGTGTAAAGAGCTGGGCACAGCGCTGGTGGCCTTCAGCCCGTTGGGTCGCGGGTTTCTCTCTGGCGCTATCCACGCCGATACCGACTTCGCAGAAGGCGACATGCGCGGGGGTATGCCGCGTTTTAATGGCGATAACCTCATCCACAACCTGACGCTACTAACGCACTTTAATAACATGGCGAAAGATTTGGCCATCACCCCCGCTCAGCTGGCGCTTGCTTGGGTGAAGGCGCAGGGTAGCCATGTGATTCCCATTCCTGGGTCGCGCTCTATTAACCATATGCAGGAAAACCTCAAGGCCGAGCAGCTAGTGTTAAATGACGCGGCGTTGGTGCAGCTTAATCAGATGATGCTGCCTAGCGAGGTCGCGGGTGCTCGATATAACGAGGCACAGCAGGCCGATATCGACACAGAAGAGTTTGCGAACAAGGAATGACATGCTGTTTGAAGCAGCGCCTACGGTAGCCCTCATGTCCAGCATCATGCAATTGACCGCATTCAACATTGGAGACGTGAAGCCGTCTCTCGAGGTGGGTTGCATGATTGTTGATGAGGCCTAGGGCGACGATCCGAAGTCCTGTGGACTCGATGTCGTTGCGCAACATTTGTCGCTCATCGCCGGCGCTGCTATGCCTCAGCCCCAACTTGTTACTTTTCTGTCTTGAATTTTGCTTTGCAATTACCGCTCATACACATTGTACAAAAGTGCTCCCTATCTTCGTGTTGAGCACCCTTAGCAATGGCAGAGCCGCAGTTGTTGCAAAGCAGAGTGACAATGCCGTCTTCGACTTTCACAATTGCATGTTCGTAGTCCATAAATGCTCCGCTATGTCCCCATACTGCAAGAGTGGAGAGTAATACCTTGTCGGCGAAAGCCAACCCTTTTCTCGTACCCTTCTGACGGTGCTATCGAGCATCAGTTCAAATGCTGCGGGTTCCCGACATATGGGTAGGCTCCTTTCGCTACCCTGGTAGTGCAGAACGATAACTTGGTCGGAGCAGGTGCCACCTTTAAAGTCACAGCTGTCGAAGTGCTTGTGTTGCATGAAACAACTCGCGGTTTTCATCCGTCGAGCGGTCTGATGTGGCCACTGTTACTGAGCAGGTTCAGAAGCGCGGTGACCTTGATATTCAGTCCCACCCCCATCAGCCACCACAAAGGTTAGCCGATACCAAACGTCAGTATTCGGTAATGCTTCAATGGTTTATGCCACAGCTAATCTGAAGTATTCATTTTTTGCTTTATTCAATAGCGTTGATCAGCTTAACGCCTTAGCACATACTGACGTAATAGTATTAGTTATAATTATAAAAGAGAGCTTTTATGACCTCACTTCGCCACTTTCTCAATGTCAATGAGCACGGCCAAGGCGTCACGCCCTTACTGCTTATTCATGGCTTCGGGTGTGATCAGACAGTATGGCGGCGTCTCATCCCTGCACTGGAAAATGACTACCGCTTGATTTTCGTCGATCTTGCGGGATTCGGTGGTGCTGCCCCTGAGTTCTACGATAACCAGCGGCATACAACGCCCGCTGGTCATGCCGAAGATATCGCCACGCTATGTGATGAATTGGAGTTGGAAAACGCCATTATGGTAGGCCACTCCATCGGTGGCACCATTGGAATGCTGGCGTCTATTCTGCGCCCTAACGCATTTAGTCGCTTGGGGATGATCTGCAGCTCTGCGCGCTACCTGGACGACCCGCCCGACTATCACGGCGGCTATACTCACGAGCAGCTTGAGGGCCTGATGCAACTGATGGAGCAAAACTACCTGGATTGGGCAGGTGCGATATCGCGTGTGGCACTGGGAGACGCCATTACCGAGCCGCACCAACGCAACCTGGAACAGCGTTTTTTGAACATAGCACCGGATGTATTACGGCCCTTCGCCCACTCTATTTTTCTGGGCGATACCCGCCACTACCTGCCTAAGGTCACGGTACCGAGTTCCATTTTTCAAACATCGCGCGACGCTATTGTGCCTCTTGAAGCTGCTGAGTACCTACAACAGCATCTCTTTGAGAGCGAGTTAGTGGTCCTCGATGCGGGAGGCCATTACCCCCAGATGACACACCCAGACACTTTGGCTGAAGCACTCCAGGCTAACCTCGCAAAACAGAGAAATTCACACTTATGCCAGTAAAGCCCGTGGATCTTTCCGATTGTTGGCAGCTTGCCCCCTCGGGCCTAGTCGTATTAGACGAGCAAGGAAGGATACTTCAGGTTAACGACACGCTAAGTGACTGGATTGGCCGCACGGAAAAACAGCTGCTTAACCGGCCCGCTAGCGAGCTGTTTACCGCAGAAGCACGCCTACTTTACCAAGGGGTGCTGGTGTTTAGGCTTAGCGATGTGGGGGCTGTAGATGAAGTGCACCTTAGTCTGCACGTGGAAAACGGCAACCCGTTCCCTGTGCTCTGCAGCGCGCGCCGCATAGATTCGCCCGACCCCCCCATAACCCTCATTGCCATGTTACCAATTGCCCGCAAAGACCAGCTAGAGCGTGACCTGCTAGAGGCGAGACAAGCGGCTCAGTGCGCTTTAGCAGAAAAGAGCAAGATGATTAACGAACTGGAGTTGATGCGCACCCAACTGGAGTCTCATAACCAAGAACTTCAACGCCTTACCTTAAAGCTTGGGCACGAAGCTAGGAGTGACCCGCTCACCGGTTTGCCTAACCGGCGCCATTTCGATCTCGCTTTAGAAGAGCGTCTTGCCCGCGCACTCGTCAGCCGCCACTCGGATGCGTTTAGCGTAGCCATTCTGGATATTGACCACTTTAAGCCCATTAACGACACCCATGGGCACGCCGTAGGAGACCAGGTATTACAAGAGCTTGCCCTATTGCTTGCCTCTCAGATGCGGGGCAGTGACCTGGCCGCCCGCATCGGCGGCGAGGAGTTTGCACTGCTAATGCCAGAAACGTCACTTGAAGAAGCCTACAACGCTCTAGAGCGCTTAAGACAAGCCATTGAAGCGCATACTTGGCAACCAGTGCCTATTACCGCCAGTGTTGGCGTAACAGGCTACTTGGCCGATGATACCAACGAGAGCTTAATGGCTCGCGCCGACCGGGCCCTTTATAAGGCAAAACACCTAGGACGTAATCACGTCGCTAAGGGCTAAATAGGATCTTTTCATGCAAAAGCAGACGTGGCTAAGCTAAGCAGCAGTGATGATACTGAATTGTAGCTCTCACGGTGAGGTAATATTGCAGTGGGTGTCGAGCTGCTCATAGTCGCCATCTCTAGTGGCATAGTACAAAGGTTATACGGTGGAAATATCATTTACTGGTTAAAAGAGTTGTGAGGGTGCTATATGGATACGCTTGTAAAAGTGATGTACGTCGAAGATGACCCTGATATCCGCGATATTGCAAGTATGGCTTTAGAGGATGTAGGTGGGTTAACGGCTAAAATCTGTGAGTCTGGCGAGCAAGCATTAAAGGAAGTAGGCGAATTTACGCCACAAATGATTTTGCTTGATGTCATGATGCCGGGTATGGACGGGCCCAGCACGCTGATGGCGCTGAGGCAGCATGGGTACGTTAGCGCAACAACAGCGGTCGCCTTTATGACCGCTAAAGTTCACCCTGAGGAAGTGGCAAGATATAAAGATCTCGGGGCGATAGATGTAATCGCCAAGCCGTTTGACCCCATGACGCTCGCTGACGACGTTCGAGCTATTTGGAAAAAATTCCATGACTGATACTGCTTCCTCTAAGGCTGTTTCTCAGCGCTTACAGGCGCTTTCTAAAGCTTACTTAAAGCGTCTTTCCTCTGAGTTTCAACTGCTTACCGAGCTTGCTGGGCGCCTTGAAAGAGATGCTTCATGCGATGAAACCCTGCAGCAATTAAATTCAGCGCTTCACTCCCTGGCAGGTTCAGCAGGCACTTTCGGCTTTGAAAGTCTTGGGCGCCAAGCCCGAGAGTACGAAATGCAGGTCACGCAGGTTCTACAGCAAGATGTCAAGCAATCACTGCCTGTGTCGGGTTGGATTAAGCAACTACAAAACGCGCTTGAAGTAGATACAAGCCAAAAGTCAGTGGTGGGCATGGAGACCACTCGCCTGGCAGATGTTGATGGCGCCCCTTCTATCTGGCTGGTAGAGCGAGATGCCATATTAGCGGAATATATGGTTCAACAGCTTTACAGCTTTGGCTTCCAAGTACGGCATTTCAAAGATGCTGAAGCGTTGCACCAAGATAATGGGGTGCCTCCAGACTTGCTATTGATTGACCATCGCGCCACTCAGCGCGAAGCGATTAAGGAAAATCCGGTAGCCTTTTGGCAAAAGTATCTGAAAGATTACAGCTGCCCAATTTTTTTTACGGGTACTGAGGAAAGCTTTACTGCGCGACTCCATGCGTTGCGCAGCGGCGGGCAAAACTATTTTGTCAAACCTTTGGACATGATATCACTGGCCGCTCATATAGCGCAGCGAATCAAAACGCAAGATAGTCAGCCTGAGCGTGTCATGATTGTGGAGGATGACGTCGAATTAGCCCTCCATCTTCAATGCGTGCTTGAAGAGGCTGGTATGCAGGTCAGTGTGTTTAACCGTCCTGACGCCTTATTTGAGTCGATTAGTGATGTTAACCCAGAGCTAATCCTGATGGATCTTTGGCTCCCGGGAATCACTGGGGCAGAAATAGCGGCTCTGCTGGGCCAAGTGGAGCGCTGGTCGCAAGTTCCTATTATTTACCTCTCTGGCGAATCTAATGCAGAGTTGCGCGGCCAGGCGTTATTGAGAGGAGGGGATGCTTTTCTCGAAAAGCCTATCGATAACGACCTGCTTATCAAGCTGTGCCGATCCCGCGTCATGCGACTGCGTAAGCTTGAGGATACTAAAAATAGAGACGCGCTCACCGGGCTTCTTAAACACGCGAGTATTAAAGAAGCTTTACAAGACCAGTGGCTACTCGCGCAACGCAAGCCCCAAACGTTTAGTGTGGTAATGCTTGATATTGATCATTTCAAGGCGGTGAACGACACCCATGGGCATGCGGTCGGTGACCTGGTGATTGCCGCTGTGGGTACGTTGTTGCGTCAACGTTTCCGGGGGACCGATAAACTAGGCCGGTACGGTGGAGAAGAGTTTACGTTGGTATTGATCGAATGTACTGCCGATGATGCTATTAGTATGGTAAACGGTCTGCGTGAAGACTTTGCAGCGATCCAGTTTACTGGGGGCAGAGAACCGTTCTCCTGCACCTTGTCAGCAGGCGTGGTGGATAACCAGCATTTTCCTGACGATACGGCTGAGTCTCTGCTTAATCGAGCTGATCAAGCGCTATATCAGGCCAAACACAGTGGCCGTAACCGTGTTTGTTTAGCGTCAGGTGAGCACCGCCCCGGATGTGATAGCAGAGGTTGATAATGAAGACACCACCGATCCCTGAAAATGAAACCGAGCGCCAGCGTGCACTGGTTGAGACAGGTTTGCTGAATCGCGAGTGTGAAGAGCGTTTTGACCGTATCACACGCCTCGCCCGAGAACTGTTTTCAGTACCCATTGCGTTGGTTTCATTAATTGATCAGGATCGGCAGTGGTTCAAATCATGCCAAGGACTTGGCGTCAAAGAAACACCAAGGAGTATCTCTTTCTGTGGCCACACGATTTTGGACAACGTTCCCTTAATTGTTGAAAACGCATTAGAAGATGCTCGTTTTTCTGAGAATCCTCTTGTCATCGGCGCGCCTCATATCTGCTTTTATGCGGGTATACCGTTGCACACCCGTAGTGGGCACAGCATTGGAACCTTTTGCCTGATCGATACACAACCAAGAGTACTGTCTCCGGAGCAAATCACGATACTTGAAGACCTCGCCGCGACGGTTGAAGAGTTAATACACGCTGATGAACTCCGTCATCAGTCATGTTCAGCACTAGAAACTGAACTGGTTGCCAACCACCACGATCAAATGGCCTCTATTATCAATAATATGCCTGGCGTGACCTACCGCTGCTTACCTGATGAACACTGGACAATGCTATATATCAGCGGGCAGGTGGATCAGGTAAGTGGTTATCCCGCCGAGGAGTTAATTGGCAATCAAAGCATTTGTTACGCTGATTTAATTCATCCCGATGATGCGCCTGCATTGGAAAAGGCGGTCGCCGCTGCAATGACTGACGATACAGAGTGGCATTTTGAGTATCGTATCAAGCACCGGGACGGCGCATGGCGTTGGGTAGAAGAGCGAGGGAAGTGCATACGAAATGATGCTACCTATCCTGTTATTCTTGAGGGCTTCATTGTTGATGTTACCCGTGAACGGAATACGGCAAGCCAGCTAAACAAGCATCATGATGCATTGATGCTGCTCAACGAAATCGCGTTTTCTTCACACGTGACGCTCGATGAAAAAATCAACTATGCGCTAAAAAAGGCAAGACACTACCTGAACATGGATTTGGCGATTCTTAGCCAAATCGAGGGTGATGTTTATACGGTACGCTGGGTGGATGCCGTTTTAGGTACCGCGATATATGCAGGTCAATCTTTCGCGTTGGGGCATACTTGGTGCCACCATGTTTTTTCAGGAGACTCGGAGCAAGCGCGCGAACTGTTTATTGCTAATGCCGAGAGCTGCGAATTAAAACACCATCCCTGTTATGAGAAGCATCCGCTAGGCGCTTATACTGGTATTGTCATTGAGGTCGAGGGTAGTGCATTTGGAACGCTCAATTTTTCCGCAGGAAATGCGCGATTAGAAGATTACGATGATAGAGAGAAGCTTTTTATACGTTTACTGGCGCGTTGGCTATCCGGTGTTTTAGCGAGCAGCCTGCATCATGAGCGTCTTAGTAAGTTGACTGCCCAGCTACCGGGCGTTATCTATCAGTTCCGCAGGTTTGCCGATGGCCGCGTCACATTTCCTTTTAGCTCCCCTCAAATTCTAGCTCTATATGGGCTGACCCCCGAAGAAGCCGCTCACGATGCCACGCCTGCGTGGGCAAAAATTCATCCCGATGATTTGGATGCTGTGAGTGTGTCTATCGAGCATTCAGCGAATACGCTGGGAGACTGGCAGGCGACATACCGAGTGCAGTCTAATGAACACGGTTATCGCTGGGTATTGGGACAGGCGAAACCTGAGCGCCTCGCTGATGGCAGCACCTTATGGCACGGTTATTTGCGAGATGTTCATGAGCAAGAGCAGGCACGTTTGGCCCTGGAAAGTAGTGAAGCACGACTAAGAGGACTCTTTGATTTTTCACCTATTGGTATTGCCCTCAATGATTTCGAAACAGGTCAGTTTATTGACTTGAATGATGCGCTGATCGACCCAACAGGCTATTCACGCGATGAGTTTGTGTCATTGAGCTATTGGGACGTTACGCCAAAAGAGTATCTGCCCGAAGAAGAGCAGGCGCTTTTAAGTTTAAAAACGACGGGACGCTATGGTCCTTTCGAAAAAGAGTATATTCGTAAAGATGGCAGTCGTTATCCAGTCCGCTTACAAGGCATGCTAAGCCGAGAGCAGAACGGCCAGCAGGTAATTTGGTCGCTGATTGAAGATATAACAGAGCGCCGTAAGCTGGATAAAATGAAAGACCAGTTTATTTCTACTGTCAGTCATGAGTTGCGTACGCCTCTCACGTCTATCCAAGGCTCACTTGGATTACTTAAAGGGGGGGCGGCAGGCGCGTTACCCGAAAAAGCGCAGTCGCTCGTCAATGCCGCGGAACGCAATGCCAAACGTTTGACAACACTGATTAACGATTTGCTGGATATAGAAAAGTTGGTTGCTGGCAAAATGCCGATGAATGTAAGCGTGCAGCCCCTGGCCCCTTTACTGCACGAAGCCATCGAAGCCATGCATGGCTACAGTAAGCAACATCAGGTGTTTATTCAGCTCTCGGACGCTGTGCCAAGTGTCTGGGTTGAGGTTGATGGCCCTCGCTTTATTCAAGCACTTAATAACTTATTATCCAATGCGATTAAGTTTTCTCCCATGGGGAAAGCGGTGGAGATAGCGGTCAAGCTGCATCAAGACACTGTCGAGATTTCCGTGCGCGATTATGGTGCTGGCGTTGCCCCTGAGTTTCGTGCCAGTTTGTTCCAGCGTTTCGCGCAAGCAGATGGCAGCAATACGCGCAAGCTGTCAGGAACCGGCCTTGGTTTAGCCATTAGCCAAGAAATTTGCCAACAGATGAGGGGCGACATTGGCTACCGTGATGCGGTAGGTGAGGGCGCTGACTTCTTTATATCCTTACCAAGGTATCACCAATGCTGAAAATCCCGCTGAGTGTGCGTATTGTTCTGCTCGTATTTGCCACCAGCGGTATTCTCGTTGGCGGGATTCTAGTTACCGTGTATCAAGTCATGGTTGCTGATTATGAGTCTATTGTGGTGGAGCGTGAGGCGTCTGAGATCAGGCGATTAGCCTCTGAGCTGGAGCTATCCCAGCAGCAGCGAAAACTTGGTTTAGAAGCCTTTGCAACGCGCTTACTCAATGACGATGGCAGATTACGTAGCGATCAAGAGCTACAAACCTTATTGGAGCAACCTTCGGTTGCTGGCGACCTGTTTCCTGATGGTTTGCTGGTTTTTGATGCGGATGGCACGGCTATCGCAGAAAACCGCCACGTTCCTGGGCGTATAGGCACCAACTATGCCGACCGTCCTCACTTCCAGCGTGCCTGGCAAACTAAAGATGCAGTGATTTCTGAGCCCATTATTGGACGTGCAACGGGGCTGCCGCTTATTTCCTATTTGCAGCCTATGCTGTCTTCAGACGATCGTCTTATGGGGTATGTGGGCGGAGTCTTAGATCTTTCCAGCACGCCGCTTATCGATAATTTTAGCTTAGAGGAGGCTGAATCTAGTACGACTCTAATCATTGACCCGAGACACCGCTTGTACGTCTCCATGTTAGAGCGTGTCGATACGGTAGCGTCGTTACCAGATGATGGTGCTGACGCATTTGTCGATGCCGCTCTGGCACTGAACCCACCGGGAACCATCGTTGAATATCAGCAGCAACGATATCTTACGGCCAGCCAACAATTGGATTCTCTCGGTTGGGTCGTACTAAGAGCAATTCCTTATGAGAAAGCCATCGCACCTGTAAAAGCATCCTTTCGACAGTTTCTATGGATTGCACTGTTCGCCATGGTGCTCGTTGCTCTAGTGGGGGCCTGGGTTGCACGAAGCTTAACGCACCCCATAGAACGAATCACACGGCGTATCGAGCAAATGGCCGACCACGCACGTTTTGATGATGACTTCCGTGAAAGGGGCGGGCCAGAGGCACGAGCCCTCGCGCGGGCGATGAACCGTTTAGCTTATGAGCGGAAAGCGGCGGATACTGCTGTTCGTAACGCTGAACGTTTTTTATTTAACATTCTAGAAGCGGCATCTGAAGTAGCCATTATTGCGACAGATACGAACGGCATGATTACCGCCTTTAACAAAGGTGCCGAGAATATGCTGGGTTACAGTAAGGCAGACATGGTAGGTAAGCAAACCCCGGCTATATTACACCTCAAAGACGAAGTAGAGCTGCGCTCAGAACAGCTTAGTGCTGAGCTAGACCGAACGGTTGAAGGGTTTAGGGTATTTGTAGAACACGCCGAGAGAGATGGCTCGGAGACACGAGAGTGGACATACGTTCATAAGAGTGGCCGTCGTATACCGGTATCGCTAGTCGTGACCCCCATGCGCGATAGCGCCGATAATATTAGCGGCTACCTGGGTATCGCGGAGGATATTACAGCGCGTAAGCAAGCAGACAAGCTTAAGAGTGAGTTTATTTCCACTGTTAGCCATGAGCTTCGCACGCCGTTAACGTCTATTTCTGGCGCCCTCGGTTTAATGGTGGGAGGGGCATTTGGTGAGATGCCAGAAAAAGCTCAAAAGCTGTTAATGACAGCTCATCGTAATAGTAAGCGTTTAGCCCATTTAATCAATGATTTACTAGATATCGAAAAAATCGCTGCAGGAAAGTTGCATTTCGATATGCAAGTGCATGCGTTGGCCCCGTTGATCGAGCAGGCCCTAGAGGCTAATCGCCATTATGGCAGTGAGAATGGGGTGACACTGCTGCTGGCTGATGAATCACCTGATTTGATGGTAAATGTCGATCCTTCGCGGTTGATGCAAGTGCTGGCCAATTTGTTATCCAATGCCATTAAATTCTCACCCGAAGGTGGGGAGGTCACGCTGACTGTTGAAACCTCAAATCATAACGCAGTCGTCAGCGTGATTGATCGTGGCCCAGGCATTGCTGACTCGTTTCGTAGCAAAGTGTTTCAGCGTTTTGCTCAAGCAGACTCCTCGGATACCCGTGCTAAAGAGGGAACCGGCCTTGGACTCGCCATTACGCGAGAACTAATAGAGCATATGGGAGGGCGCATTGATTTTGAGTCTACAGAGGGTGAAGGCTCGCGGTTTTTCTTTGAATTACCATTGGCGCAAACGGCGGTAAAAGCCTCTCAGCCGCTGGAGATGGACGCTGAGAACCGTGACGCGCCCCGTATTTTGGTGGTTGAAGATGATAAGGATGTGGCCACTCTGTTAAGCATGATGCTCAGCGATGCAGGGTATCGGGTCGATATTGCCTTTAATGGGGCAGAGGCACTGAGCGTGCTTCAAAACACGCAGTATGACCTTGTGAGTTTGGACTTGATGCTCCCAGACACCAGCGGATTGGAGATTATCCGTACCTTGCGTGGACACCCTGATACCGCTGATTTACCGATTGTTGTGGTTTCAGCGAAAGTAGAGCAAGGGCGCTTAGCGATCAATGGCGATGCAACCAATATCGATTGGCTAGCTAAACCCATCGATCAACTTCGATTAATTGACATGGTTCAACAACAGTTGTCAGCTAATCGCGAGCATCACCCACGGGTTCTGCATGTTGAAGATGATCTCGACTTACATGAAGTGGTAGCGGCGATGGCCGGTGAGTCGTTTACGTTTGAGGCAGCCTATACCTTAGAGAGTGCTCGCTCGCGTTTGAAAGAGCAGGCGTATGACGTGGTATTGCTCGATATTGGGCTGCCTGATGGGTCAGGTTGGACACTAATCCCTGAAATTCGTGCTAGCCAACCTGAAGCCAAAATCGTCATCTTATCAGGGAGCGATATGACGCATCAGCAGCATGAGCAGGTTGAGGCCGTCTTACTTAAATCTCGGCTATCGGCAGATACGCTAATTGATGGTATTAAAGCACGCATTCGGTCTACGCGACTGTCGAGAGATAAACTTAGTTAATTTTTTCTAGCCGCTATAAAGTGGCCTAGTGTGCGCGATGTGCACTAGGCCGCATTTGAATTATGTCATTAGCTGCACAATGGTTAGGGTTTAAAGGGCAGTTATTTCGCTAGGCCCAGTGCGTTTGCTCTATTTCTTCTGCCATCATAGGTTTAGCGGCCAAGAAGCCCTGGTACTGATCGCAGCCTAGCTGACGTAAAAATGACAACTCTTCTGTTTTTTCTACACCCTCAGCGATGATAGACATATTCATTGTCTTGCCTAACTGCACCATGGTTTGTAACAGTCGTGCATCGCCCGTCAAAGACCATTGATGTATGAAGCTTCGGTCTATTTTTAACTTGGCGGCATCAATGCGTTGTAAGTAGCTTAATGAACTGTATCCGGTGCCAAAATCATCCAGTGCTAGCTGAACACCTAAATCTCCGAGTTGCCGAAGCAGGTAACTCGCCTGTTGCCAGTCGAAAAGCAGTAGGGATTCTGTTATCTCTAGCACAATACGAGATGGGTTTAGCTGGTAATGGGACAATAAGGATGTTAGATGATCTAAAAATAGTGGTTTCTGGATATCTCTAGCAGACAGGTTAAGCGACATAAACAAATGAGGGTGCTTACGATGCCAAGTAGCGCACTGTGATAATGCCTGCGTTAACATCTGGTAGGTAAGACGAGATATTAGGCCTTTCTCTTCCATCAAAGGAATAAATTCGCCTGGGCCAAGCAGCCCTCTCTCGGGGTGTTGCCAGCGGGCTAAGGCCTCAAAACCAGCGAGTTTATTGTCGTTTACCTGGTAAATTGGTTGATACACGGCGATAAACTGATCATTAGCAAGCCCTTTTTGAATTGCGTTTTCTAAAAGGAAACATTGCTTTTGAGCCTGCTTTAGAGCTTCATCAAAATAGCAGACCTCTGCAGTGGGTGATTTCTTTGCTTTAAAAATCGCCATGTCGGCATGGTCGAGTAGCTCTCCTGCGGTGCTGTTTTTTGTAGAAAACACGACGCCCACGTCTGCTGTAAGAACCATCATGCCGTGCTTCGACACTATTTGAGCGTCCTCGATAGCCTTTATAAGGCTGCTAATATAGCGCTCTACAGATGCTTGGTTTGTATGCGCTTGGGTTAGAAGCAGAAATTCATCTCCGCTTTCCCGATATAGCGTATCGCCTGGGTTTATACGCTGGGTTAACTCCCAGGTAAGTCGCTGTAAGACTTCATCGCCAAAATAATAGCCGTGGAGGTTGTTAATAGTGTGAAAGTCACGAATGTCGATTTTCGCAACCGCTATTACGTTTTCTGGCGTTTGGCTTGGCAGTGCTTTTTCAATATCACGCAGCAAGCTAGCAAGTTTGGGCAACGCTGTCAGTGAGTCATGAGCAGCTTGTGCATCAGCGACAGTCAATGTGCCTATGTGGGAGCGCAGGTGGCGCCCTTTCTTAACTCTCGACTTGACGACCATTAATAAACGCCATAACTCGATGGGCTTATTGATAAACTCATCGTTAGCTAACCGAGCACAGGCTAATTGCATATCGGTATCCGCTGCCGCAGACATGAATAACAGCGGTATAGTTGCAAACTCTTCATGCTGGCGGATGATTTTACCGAGCTCAATGCCGTTACAGCCAGGCATATATACGTCTATTAATATCAGTTCTGGGTGGCTTTGTTCTAATAGCCTTAATGCATCCTGAGCACTGGTGGCGATAGTGACGTTATAACCTGCGTTAGTTAAAAACTCGTCATAGAGTTTGAGTAAGTCATTGTCATCGTCGACTAACATCACGCGATAAGGCTCGCTTGGGGCAATGTTTAATTCTGAATTGAGCAGCGAGACCAGCTTAGGTATGTCCAGAGGCTTTCGAAGGTAGTGCGTTCCTCCGGCCCTAACTGATGCGAGGCGTAGCTCAAAAGAGTCATACCCAGACACGAAAAAAACAGGTAATGGAGCGCCACTGCTTTGACGCCAGCTACTGACGTGATTGGCACCGGCAAAGCGCTGGCCGGAAAAGTCCATATCAACAATCAAAGCCACGGGGTCATAGTCTGCGATAGCTTGATCTAACTGCGTAATATCATCTTGGCAATGAGCCTGATAGCCATATTGGCTAAGTACTTCGCTCAACTGATTCGAAAAATCAGGGTCGTCATCTATCAATAAGATATCAATGGTATTTGAAGTATCGTTTACCTGAAGCGCACTGTTCGGCTGGCAATTTGGCGCGCGATTGCTGTGTCGTGCAATCGTTTCACGCTCAAGAGTCGCTAGTAAAGCGTGTATCGGGATTGATAAGCTTGCCCTTAGCTCTCTGAGGGAGAGAGCCTTTGCAGTCTCACATGCTTGCTCTAGCTCGCGTGCCAACTGGGACAGCTCCACAAGGCCATAAGCTTTTCCAGAGCCGTTCAGCTTATGGGCAATGCTCATTATATGTTGAACGCTTCTAACGTCATGATCGGCTGTCTGCCAAAGGGCTTCAAGTTCTGTTTTATAGAGCATTAGGCGCTCTCTATATGCAGAGAGTAGCTGTTCCATTTTGTGGTTGTTTGAATCGCTCATTGCACTCCCTCTGGCTATAACCTAACCACTTTAAGAGCTGGTCAGGGGCATCCCATACTTTTTCACCTCAATATACTGAGTCTATGATGTTAAGCGCTGGAGTTCCATACTGGGTTGTAATGGCCCCCAGGTTTCTGCACTCTCTATGCTACTAACGTCCGGGGGCACATAGATCAAAGACTGATGTGCCCATCCTGCGTTGGACGACGCCACTTTCTGATTGAGTGGCGACACAGTAATGCGTTGTTGATGGCACTGCCTTAACTTTTGGGTGCTTCTTGTTGCCACTGATCTTTAATCGCTAGCAACTCTGGCAAGCTTTGTAGAAATGCATCGACGATGTCTGGGTCAAAATGATGGCCGCGCTCTTTTTCGATTAATGCCACTGCATCCTCTACGGCCCAGGCTTTTTTATAAGGACGCTCACTCGTCAGGGCATCGAATACATCGGCCAATGCCACAATGCGCGCTTCGATAGGAATGTCTTCGCCCTTAATCCCCTTGGGGTAGCCACTGCCATCCCACTTTTCATGATGATAAAGCGCAATGCTACGGGCTAATGTCATCAATGTTGAATCGTCATCACCAAGAATTTCCGCGCCTATGGCGGTGTGACTTTGCATAACGCGCCACTCATCAGCATCAAGCGGTCCCGGTTTTCTTAAAATGGCATCAGGAATACCTATTTTTCCAACGTCATGCATAGGGGCGGCATTCAAAAGTTCTTCTGCGGCAGCTTCACTAAACCCTAGGCGTAGGGCTAGTAACTGAGTGTAAAGGCTCATGCGAATGACATGCAGGCCAGTTTCGTTGTCTTTATATTCTGCGGCACGGCCTAGCCTTTGCACCACTGCGAGCCGGGTTTGTTTAAGCTCATCTAACCGTACCAGCGACAAATGATTCTTGACTCTGGCTTTGACTACTGGAGCGCTAACCGGTTTAGTCACATAATCTACTGCGCCGAGCTCAAGGCCTTTTGCTTCATCCTGCGGATCAGACAAAGCAGTGACAAATATCACCGGTATATCTGCAGTGTGGGGTTCGGTTTTTAATTGCTGGCATACCTGATGTCCACTTAGGCCTGGCATCATCACATCCAATAGGATTAAGTCTGGATGCTGTTCACGGGCCAATTGCAGCGCACGCTCGCCATTTTTAGCGAATAGCAGTCGATAGCTGCTGTTCAGAATGTTCTGAAGCACCTGTAGATTGATCGGCTCATCATCAACTAACAGTAGTGTTTTTAACTCAGTCATTGCTATCCCGTTCATACTAAGCGGTGCCAAAGAAAATTGAAGCTCAGCATCTTACTCGTTTGATGACATGTATTCGGCTAACAAGGCAGCGGCTTGCTCTGGCTCAAAATTATTGACGGCCTCAATCAAGCGTGAGTAAAGCTCTGCGGGTACCCGCTGTTCTAGGGCTTGCATTTTCTGAGCGGGCGCTTCTCCCTGCTGCAATTGCTTAATCAGTTGCTCCACGTCAAGCTCAGTCGCAGAAGCAGGCGTGGCAGCATCAGGCGCTGACGATTCGCTAGTGTCTGGCCTGTTCTGTTGTAAGGCCTGTTCGATCTCCTCAAAACACTGCTCAATCTGTTTGATGAAGTGCTTATGTTTTTCTAGGTTTGCTTGCTCTAGCTCGGTAGCGATAGCTACCAGCTTGGTCAGCGCCAAATTGGCAGCGCCTCCCCGCAGTCGATGGCCATAACTTTTGATATCGACCAGGGTTGGTTGCCCAGTCGCTAATAGCACCGATGGCTGGTTACGAGGTTCTGCAATAAAGGTCTTGATGGCCTGCCAGTGCTGTTGCACATCTCCCCAAAGCTGAGTGCCGCGCTGCCAGTCAATTAATGTTTTCTTACTGTCTGCTACTGGTGTTTGCGGCACAGGTTTCTGTGCGGCCTGCAAGCCAATGACTCGAGCGATTTCCTGCATCAGCAGCGACGCATCGATGGGCTTGGTCGCAAAACCGTCCATGCCAGCTGCATGTGCTTGTTCCCGATCTTGTTCCATAATGCTGGCGGTCAAAGCAATCACGGGTAGGCGCGGGTGTCCTTGTTCTTGCTCCCAGCTACGAATCGCTTTGGTGGCTGTGTGACCATCCATGTTCGGCATATGGACATCCATCAGTACAATATCGTAGCGCTCTGCCGTCGACCGCTCCAGCGCTTGCTTACCGTCGGTCGCCGTATCGACTTGGTGGCCCCGGCGCTGCAGCATTCCCTGCAGTAGCTGTACATTTTGTGGCACATCATCAGCGACCAGGATATGCAATGGCGGTAAATCTGGTTCGGGTTGTTGATCAAGTTGTGGCTGGACAGGTTTGCCGATAGGAAGTGGTAAAGAAACAGTGAAAATCGAGCCGCGCCCCTCTTTACTGTCAACCTCAATTCTCCCCTTCATGCGTGCGGCCAACTGCCGGGCGATCGTAGTGCCAAGCCCAGTGCCGCCATAGCGGCGCGTTATGCTGGCATCCGCTTGGGAGAAGGGGTCAAAAATTTTCTCTAGCCGATCTTTTGAAATACCAATACCAGAGTCATGTACGCTGATATGTACCATGTTTTCATCGTGGCGAACCTTAACCAGTACCTCTCCCTGTTCGGTGAACTTAACAGCGTTGGATAATAAATTGGTGATGATCTGTTGAACACGTAGCCCATCACCTTGAAAGAAATCACTCACGCTATCAGGGTAATCCAGGTGCAGCTCCAGCCCTTTTTTATCTGCGGTGATCTTAAAGGAAGAGGTAAGAAGTTCACAGATGGAGCGCAGCGAGAAGTCGGCTGTTTCTAATTCGGTGGCACCGCTTTCCAGTTTTGCGGTATCTAAAATATCATTGAGCAAACTCAATAAGGAGCGCGCAGAGCTTCGCACGGTTGTTAGATGCTGTTTTTGTTCACGTTCCAACTGGCTATCAAGTAACAGATCGGTAAAGCCTATAATGGCGTTCATCGGCGTGCGAATTTCATGACTCATATTGGCTAGGAACGCACTTTTGGCTTCAGCTGCTTGCTCGGCACGATTCTTGGCCGTTACCAGATCCTGCTCCATCAGCTTACGATCGGTTAAGTCCAGTAAGACACCGTCAATAAACTGCAGCTCATCTTCTACCCAGACGCCAGTGGCTGATTCTGACACCCAGCGATATTGGCCCTCTTTATTACGCATGCGATATTCGATGCTGTACGACCGCTTTTCGTCCATGGCGTGTTGCAGGTTTTCTTTAATGTTCGGTATGTCATCAGGGTGAATCAAACCGCTAAAAGAGACCTTGCCGGACATAAATTCGTGCGCTGTCCACCCAGTTAACTTCTCTATGGCCTCGCTAACAAACACCACAGACCAGTGTGCATCGTCACGGCAACGGAAGGTGCTCCCTGGTATATTGGCCATTAGCGTGCGGTACTGCTCTTCGCGCTGCTGCAAGGCCTTTTCCATGGCATAGCGCTCAGAAATATCGGTAATAAACCCCACAAAGGTGCTACGGCCATGTAGCTTAGACTCACCGATAGCAAGCCGGATTGGCACTATATGGCCATCTTGGTGAACAGCTTCTACTTCCCGGCCAGTACCAATAATTTTGGCATCGCCCGTGTGCAGGTAGTGCTTCAAGTAGTTATCGTGATGGCTTCGGTGTGGTTCGGGGGTAAGCACGCTAACATTACAACCGACTACCTGCTCCGCCTTATAGCCGAGGATGCGCTCAGCGGCTTTGTTGTAACTGAGAATGATGCCCTCTTCAGAAATAGTAATCAGACCATCCACGGCGGTATCAAAAATCGCTTGAAGTCGCGCCGTTGTTTCGCTGCTTTTCATGTAGAGTCGGCGGTAGCCTACTAGGGCATTTAACCCTGCTACCAATAACCCGATGACGATTGCAACCAGCGCTACCAGCAACGCTAAGTTGCTTTGCGCGTGCCCATCTATGGATATATTGTCTGGAACGAAGCCCACGAATAGGGCGGCATGCATGGCAGTGTAATGCATACTACTAATTGCCAGCCCCATTACTGCTGCGGCGATCAGACGAACTTGGTTAGAACGCAACTTCAAGCGCTCTCGCAAGCCAAAGCTAATCCATAGTGCTAGCATCGCTAACCCGATGGCCACCATAATCGAAAGCGCAAACCACCATGGGTTATAGCGAAGCTCGGCGTCCATCATCATGGCGGCCATACCGCTATAGTGCATTAAGCCAATACCAGATCCGACCACCACTCCGCCCAGGATTAAGCGAGTGCTGTTAATGGTTCCGCGCGACAGTAAGTTGAGGGTGTACCAAGCAGCAATGAAGCTTGGCAACATGGAAAAAATAGTGACTGCGAAGTCATAGTTAACAGGGATAGGTAACTGGAAGGCCATCATGCCTATAAAATGCATTGACCATACCCCTGCGCCGAGCGCTATAGCACCAGACAGAATGGGCAGCTGACGCATATTGCGCATGTTTCTGCTCTTAGCACTGTCAGCCAACGCAAGCGCAACATAAGCAGCACCCGCCGCAATCAGGATCGACAGCACCATAAGGCCATGATTATGGTGGCCGTGCAAAAGTGCTACCTGGCTGGGGTCTGTCAAAAAAAAGTGTTGCGACAGCTCGGTCATTTTTCCTACTCCACACGAATCGTTATGGTGTTTCTGCTATTCGTATACACGCGCTGCGCTAATTAGTGAAGCCATCTACTTAATTTCGATAAGTAAGGTAGGCAGGGTGATAGCTATGCATTGATGAGGCAAGTGACGTAAAGGCCAGCCTATAGGTGTTGGACTGCTTATTAATGAGGCGGGCTCAGTGTTAGTTGTTCGATAGAGCTGGAGACGCTCTGTGCTCCCTGGAGAATCTCAGTCACAATCGCTTCAATTTCTTGTACGCTTTTTTGGCTGGTTTGCCCTTGCTCAACGACGAGTCGCATGGCTTTAGCAGTATTGCTAACCAACGCGCTATTTTCTTTTAGCACGCGGGTAATTTCATTGACCGCTTCGCCTGAGCCTTTGGCAAGCTGGCGAACCTCATTAGCAACGACGGCAAATCCACGCCCATGCTCTCCGGCTCTTGCCGCTTCCACAGCAGCATTCAGGGAAAGTAGATGAGTTTGACTGGCAATTTGAGCAATTGTGTTGGCTGTTTTATTAATGTGTTCAGCCTGAGCGCTCAGTGCATTAATCAGGCTTTGTGCTTGACTGAGGGTGTCATCAGCATGTTGAAAGTGGGAGACAACCTGTTGTAAATGCTCCAGGCCTTCTTGAGCAATACGTTCGGTTTGGCTAGACGACGTGCGTGCACTACCTACCGTTGTTTTGGCCGCTTCAGAGGCAAGCATTTCTTGAGTGATGTCCGTTGCAAACTTAATCACTTTTTCCACGTTACCATCGGGTCCTATGATTGGGTTGTACGTGGCCTCAAGCCATACAACGTGCCCACGCGCATTTAAACGGAGAAATTTGCCCTGTTTAAAATCACCACTGCTAAGCTCTCCCCAAAAATTTGGGTGTTGCTGATAAAAGGTATTATCGCAAAACAGCCGATGATGTTGGCCGCGAATCTCAACAAGCGAGTAGCCCATTGTGTTTTCAAAATTGCGATTGGCATCTATAACATAACCGTCTGGAGTGAATTCAATCACTGCCATAGAGTTATCAAGTGCCTGTAAGATGGCCCGTTCACGAGCCGCATTTTGATGTTTTGTCGTGACATCGTTGGCGATTTTAAATACACGCACCACATTGCCACGACGGTTTCTAACAGGTAAGTAGGT
Source organism: Halomonas sp. GFAJ-1 (assembly GCF_000236625.2). Lineage (NCBI taxonomy): Bacteria > Pseudomonadati > Pseudomonadota > Gammaproteobacteria > Oceanospirillales > Halomonadaceae > Halomonas > Halomonas sp. GFAJ-1. Next base: position 2,839 of record NZ_AHBC01000025.1, on the reverse strand, counting down.
TGCTTCCAGCCATATTTCTTCACCATGTGCATTGACACGGCGAAAGCGGCCTTGCTGGCTTTCACCTTTTGCTAGTGCTTCCCAAAAAGACGCATAGGCCACGTCCTGAATATCTTCTGTAAAGCAAAACATACGATGGTGCTTACCGCGAACTTCTTCTATCGAGTAGCCCACCGTTTTGAGGAAGAGTGGGCTAGCATCTTGAATAGTACCGTCGGGTGAAAAGTAAATACATGCTGTGTGCTGCTTGAGCGCATCGTTCAAATGTTTGGTAGAGCGTGGGAACATGCTGGGGGGACTCTTAAGCGATTATTTTAATTTATATTATTATATGGCTGTTTTTAACAAGGAAAAAGCAAAAGCACACGAGATTTGAGCCACTGGCAGGCGTTTAATTCCGTTGTCTGTTTTTCTCGTATTGAACCGCCCCGGTTATCCTGAAGACTTTTTTATTTGAGTCAGGCAGTTTCACCCGATTCCCTCCTGCGTTTAGCTTACAGAAAATCCTACTTTTGAGGACCTTGGTTTTTCGGGAGATTACCCACTGATGGCTCACGTAAGCCCCGCTGGCATTGGCCATAAAGCCACTGATTTGCTGAGGACTCCATTCGTCCATCAGTTGGCCTGTTACCCAGCGAATCAGGCTGGGCAGTCGCTTTGTCACTTTCTAGGCGGCACGTCGTCGCTGACTACTTGCCGTTCGTCCTGTGTGAGTATAGCCACGGGCTCGCCCGTTGCGCTTTATCTCGCGGCTAATGGTGCTGCTGTGAACACCAACGTTTTTAGCGATCTGGCGCTGGCTAATACCTGTCTCAAGATAGGCAAAAACTGGGTATCGTTGGCCCTGGGTTAGCTGTCGGTATCTCATATTTTGCTTCACTTTGGTAGGTAAGGCAGAGAGGGTGCCGGCGCTGGTCCTCCTGCCGCTACCTTGTGATCCAAAGTGCTGTGCTTACTCTATGAATCCAGGATCCAAGAAAGCGTAAGTGACCAGCTGTCATGCCTATTCCGCTTACAGTCAGGAGATCTTATTATGGCCGGAGCACTTAATGAGTAGGGCCATTGGGGGGCGGAGATACACTGGAAGAAGGCCTGGAAGGGGTGGGAATACTCACTACCTAAATTAACAAAGATAAGGAAAATAACGTGCGTATAGCAACGCTAGGGCCCCACAGGTAGCAACCATGAACTGGTAGCGAACCGCTATCTTGATAGGCATGCTCCGCAACAAGGCGGCATTATGCTCTATACCGCGTTTGAAGACGCGTTCGAGGCGCTGCTATCCAGCAGCGTTGACTATGTGTTGCAGTGCTCTGCCCACGCGGAGCACGGAAACTGCGTGGGTCGCTATATGCATCGCGCTTTCCCGGTGGATGCATTCATTGCTGGCAGCAAACCCCTGGCCATTGTTGCGCGGGCAGGTGTCGATACCCCCAAAACGCTAGCCCTACAGCCTGCTACGCGTTTTTACACAGACCTATCGCACTACGAAGTACTTATTGAAAAGCCATCGATCGTCAACGTCTCGCAAGGCCTGTTGAACGGAGAGTACGACGCTGGTATTTGTGCTTTAGAAATACAGTCCCAGAACCCCCAGCAGCTACGTGTCGTCAAGGAGCTAGGGCCCGCATTGGACACATGGATTGTGTTCGGAAGAGCCCCGCTGCCGCACACCGACAGCAGGGTATATTCAGCGAATCAATAGCCATTGACCCTGTGGCTTAAAGCGCAAAGATGGCAAGCAAGCCCGCGATAAGACCGGATTTGAACCGATGACCTTCGGGTTATGAGCCGGATTTATTTGGATTTCCTTGAGTTTCATAATTTGTTTTTAATTGCCGAAAATAGCCGAAGGAAAGGGTTTCAGCGATTTTTTTAAAATGCTGGCTAGGTAATTTAAGCTCAATTGCGTACGCTTATCTTTGTCACAAAATTAAATTCAAAATTTACAGCATAAGTGACCGTTAGGCTGCCGCTGAGCATCAAGTCGGCGTGAATATCATTGAAGACTAGAGGTAAGCCTTCTCACGTAACTCGTGATGCCGTAATTTGCGACGTCGACATTGTCTTCGAGCGATGACAGCGCTTGGGCGAGAAATGAAAGTTAAACGGTTCAGGCTGGACTGACGTAGCTAAAACCTTAACGGTCTTGTCGCGGCAAGCTCCTGATCAATGTCGTGGGTGCAGGCAGATAACGTGTGTTGGAATAATGCTCAAAACCGGACTAGACGATAAAGACAGGAGTGTGCATGGCCGATACTACTCACAAACATCATGATACCGGCTACAAGGAGTTGTTCAGCTATCCGGAGTTCGTTCAGCAGTTGATTGAAGGCTTTGCACCCGCCGAGATTGCCCAGCTGATGGAGTTCGCCACGTTGAAGCAACACAGCGGCTACTACATCACCCCGATGTTTGAAGAGAAGATCGAGGACGTGGTGTGGTCGGTTAACGTCACTTGGGAAGGCGTAACCCAGGAGGTCTATCTGTATATCTTGTTGGAGTTTCAGTCCTCGGTAGATCGCACGATGCCGATCCGATTAATGCATTACGTGGCCTGTTTCTACAGCGAGCTGCTCAAGCAGAAGGTCATTACCCCAAGCCAAGGCTTGCCACCTGTGTTTCCAGTGGTGCTTTATAACGGCTCGAAGCCCTGGACGGCACCACTAGATGTTTTTGAGATGATTACTGAATCGCCCCAGGTTTCGTAGACACCTCCAGGCCTTATACTAAAGGTATCTAGGAGGAACCATGAGCTATCCCCGCTACACTGAAGAATTCAAAATCGAAGCCGTCAAGCAGGTGGTAGAGCGCGGCCATCGCGTGGCCGAGGTCGCTG
>NZ_AHBC01000026.1:0-15841 GCF_000236625.2 Halomonas sp. GFAJ-1 | reverse complement strand
GAAAGAGCAAGTGATGCTTCGCAATAATGTAACGATTATAGGGACTGGCGAGAAAACACTAATGCTAGCCCATGGTTTTGGCTGTGATCAAAATATGTGGAAATATATCGCTCCCCAGTTAAAAGAGCGCTACACGCTAGTGTTATTTGACTATGTAGGGTCAGGTCATTCGCAAGCATCCGCTTTTAGTGAATCACGCTATAGTACGCTGGAAGGCTATGCCCTCGATGTAAACGAGATATGTGAAGCGCTAGACCTTAACGACGTGCATTTCGTAGGTCACTCGGTTAGTACCAGTATTGGTTTGCTTGCCGCTAATGCTAGCCCCGAGCGTTTTGCCAGTCACGTCATGATTTGCCCATCGCCCTGTTTTTTAAATATGCCGCCGGACTATTACGGTGGTTTTGAAAAACACGACCTTGAAGAGCTGATTGATCTTATGGGGCGCAATTATATAGGGTGGGCTAATTACCTAGCACCCCTTGTAGTGGGCAGCGAAAACGCATCGGTATTCATTGATGAGCTTTCAAGCAGTTTTTGCTCTACCGATCCGGTGCTGGCGCAGACATTCGCGAAGGCTACGTTCTTTTCAGACTATCGCCATTTACTGCCACAAGCACAGCACGCTGCGCTTGTGCTTCAAAGCCAAGATGATGCGCTTGCCAACCCGGAAGTCGGTCGTTACATTCATGCGCAGATGCCTCAGAGCACGCTGCGCATAATGGAAAGCGAAGGGCACTGTATCCACATGACACACCCAGCGCTTGTTTTGCGAGAAATTCAGGCCTGGTTAGATGACTAATCGCTTCATGTGAATTAGTAACAAGAATGGCAGGTTGTTTTTGTAGAAGGCGCTGTTAATCAGCTTAGCTGATAGGTGGGTTCTGGCAGCGGACAAGTTGAGCTGTAGGATAATTGGTGGCTGTTTTAGCGGGGCGCGCACGGTCTACCTGAAACGACTGCATTAATGAGGAGATAGTTATGCAACCCAGTTGGCGCGAATGGATTCAAGGTCATCTAGAAGAAATTTTAACAGCAGTGCTGGCCGCCTTTTTCACGGCACTGATGTTTCGTGTAGGGATGGGCATGCTATTTTCGATTATCGCTGGCTTGGTAGTCGCCTATCTGATCCGTTTAGTGGCGGTGCCTAAGGCGGCCCAAGCCATAAAGCGGCGCATACCCATGTTTAACGACACCACCCTGTAACAAGCTTCCTTGGAAAGGCGCATTGATAATTATAAGTTAAAGCATCAAGTATTATAATTTACTGCTGTGTTGGCTTATTCCCTAGGGGTATATCAGTTCATAATACAAGCAGGTGCTAGCAATGAGTAGATTAAATGACATTAGCCTTGACGTCTGGGCTTGTTTAGGATGCATTGATGACTTCTCATCAACCAGCGAGCCGATCTTATGAAGCCTGAAACCATTGCTCTCCACCATGGCTATGCGCCTGATTCACAAAACGCCGTTGCTGTGCCGATCCACCAGACCACGTCGTTTTCATTTGATAGCGCCCAGCACGCGGCGGATCTGTTTGATCTGAAAGTGGAAGGGAATATTTACTCGCGGATTATGAACCCAACCTGCGCCGTGCTGGAGCAGCGGGTGGCTGCGCTGGAAGGAGGCATTGCGGGTTTGGCGGTGGCCTCTGGCATGGCAGCCATTACCTACGCGATCCAAACCATCGCTGAAGCGGGCGATAATATCGTCTCGATTAGCGAGCTGTATGGCGGCACTTACAACTTGTTTGCCCACACTTTGCCACGCCAAGGCATCCAAGTGCGGTTTGCCGATAAAGACGATATCGACGGCATTGAAGCGCTGATTGATGAGCGTACCAAAGCGGTTTTTTGCGAGAGCATCGGCAATCCATCCGGTGGCGTGGTAGACCTGCAAAAGCTGGCTGACGCAGCGCATCGCCATGGTGTGCCGGTGATTGTGGATAACACCACTGCCACGCCGTTTTTATGTCGGCCGATCGAGCACGGGGCGGATATCGTCGTTCACTCGGCTACTAAGTATATTGGCGGCCATGGCACTACTGTCGGCGGTGTGATTGTTGATTCAGGCAAGTTCCCCTGGGCGGAAAATGCGAAACGTTTTGCGCTGCTGAACGAGCCGGATATCTCCTACCATGGGGTGAGCTATACCCGTGATGTCGGCGAGGCAGCGTTTATCGCCCGTGCCCGAGTAGTACCGCTGCGTAATATGGGCGCAGCGCTCTCTGCCCAGGCGGCCTGGAACCTGCTGCAGGGGTTGGAAACGCTGTCACTGCGCATTGAACGCATTTGTGCTAACGCGTTAGCCGTTGCCAAGCACTTGGAAAGCCATCCGCTGGTGAAGTGGGTGCACTACGCGGGCTTGGAAAACCACCCTGACCATGCGCTGGCCCAGCGTTATATGCATGGCCATGCGTCGGGAATTCTTAGTTTTGGCATTGCGGGCGGCCAAGCGGCGGGTGAGCGCTTCTACGATGCGCTATCACTGATTTTGCGTTTGGTGAATATCGGCGATGCCAAGAGCTGCTCTTCCATTCCGGCATCTACCACCCACCGCCAGTTAAACGAGCAGGAGTTAAAGGCCGCGGGCGTTTCTCCTGATATGGTTCGTCTGTCGATTGGCATTGAGCATATTGATGACCTATTAGCAGATATCGACCAGGCACTAGCCGCCTCCCAAGGGTAGTGCGAAGGCTTTCTTAAGCCGTTAATTGGCCGCCGCGCTTTAGCTCAAAACGCTAAGGCACGGCGGCCTTTGTGAAACAAACTTCGTTAAGCGCTTTTAGACGCGGCCAGCGTGTATAAAAACTCAAGCCCCAGCGTGGCCGCGGCAAGCGATGTGATATCACCGTGGTCGTAAGCAGGGTTTACTTCCACTACGTCCATTCCTACCAAGTCCATCCCTACCATGCCGCGTATCACTTTCAGCATTAAATCAGTGGTCATACCACCGCAGACGGGTGTGCCAGTGCCGGGGGCATAGGCGGGGTCTAAGCCGTCGATGTCCAAGCTCACATAGGCCGGATGATGACCCACGCGGGCTCGGATGCGCTCCAACACCGCAGCGGCGCCGTGGTCGTTCACCCAGTCGGCATCCAGCACTTCGTAAGGGTGATTGTGACGGTCGTAGCTGGTGCGAATGCCAATTTGTAGTGAGTGCTCAGGCACCACCAGCCCCTCTTTTAAGGCGTGGTGGAAAATGGTGCCGTGGTCAAAGCGTGTGCCTTGCTCATAGGTGTCGGTATGGGCATCAAAATGGATCAGTGCCAGCGGGCCATGTTCCCGAGCATGGGCACGCAGCAGCGGGAGGCTGATGTAGTGGTCGCCGCCCAGGGTGAGCATTTTTTTACCCGCTTTTAGCCAACGCATCGCATGGGTTTCAAGGTTATCTACCAAGCTTTCCGGCTCGCCGTAGGCATAGTCCAGATTGCCCGCATCGCACACCCGCAGACGATCTTCCAGGGCAAAATCCCAAGGCCAGCGTTTGCCTTCCCAAATTAAATTGGCGGTACTTTGACGAATGGCGTTGGGCCCCATGCGGGTGCCCGACCGGCCAGAGCACGCCAAGTCAAAGGGTACACCGCTTACCACTACCTCAGCATCGGTCGCTTTGGGATCAATAGCTTTGGGTACGCCCATAAAGGTTGAGATAACATCGCCATATAAGCTGGGCATGGTGGGTGCAGAGAGAGTGTGCGAAAGGGTCACTGCAGGGCGTCTCCTGACGTACTTAAAAAGGAGGTGACATCGCCTATAGAGGTGGAAGAGGCGAAAGAGGCGTGACGATAAGGCGTTTTTGGTAATGAATGAAATGAATGTTTAGAATGAAACCATTCGCACTGCAAATAGTGAGTCACCATGCGTTCGCTTCGCCACTTTGATTTAAATTTACTCTTGGTATTTGAGGCGTTGATGCGCGAGCGCCATGTGACGCGGGCGGCAGAAAAGCTGCATCTAAGTCAGCCAGCGCTTAGTCACGCCTTAAAGCGGCTGCGGGAAGCGCTAGACGACCCGCTGTTAGTGCGAACGGGCAATGGCTTGCAGCCAACCCCAAGGGCGCTGGCGCTGCTGCCGGTGGTGCAGCAAGCATTGGCACTGCTGCAAGCAGGCTTGGCCCCGCCAGAATCGTTCACCCCGGCGAGCAGCACGCGTCGCTTTACCCTGGCCACCACCGATTACTTTGAAGAGGTGATGTATCCGGCTTTTCTTAGTCAACTGCTGACTTACGCGCCGGAGATCAGCTTTTCGATAGAGCTAATTACGCCTGACGTGCTTAGCGATGCGTTAGAGCAGCGCCAGGTAGATATGGTGGTGGGGTTAGATAGCCAGAGCGCATTGCCCACAGGTGTCATCCAAACACCGTGGATGGATGAAGCGTTGGTCTGCTTAGCTGCAGCGGATAATGACGGCGTGGGAGAGGCGCTGACCATCGAGCAGTTTGCCCGTCAGCCCCATGTTGAGTTGGCCGATATCAGCGGTTTATTGCCCAGTAGTATCGAAAACTGCTTAGCGCAGCATAAGCTAAGCCGCCGCGTTATTTCTAAAAATCTAAATTACATCGCGGCGGCTAGAGTTGTGTCATTAACCGATGCCATTATGACCCTGCCGAGGCAAATGGCTGAGCGGTTCATCACGATGCTGCCAGTGCGCATCGTTGTGCCACCCCAAGAGCTCCCTGCACTTAACATGACGCTGATCCAGCACGGGCTGTATGCCAATGATCCTGCGATAGCTTGGCTAACGAATGAGCTTACCGCGTTTGCTAAGCGCTTTGGCCGATAAGGTGTGAGCAATTATATATCGGCCTCTTCTTCATCAAACAGCTGACGCCATGAGCGACGGCCTATGTGTTCATCGCTAAAGCCAATAGCTATTGACCCATCCCCATTAGGTGAAGCGTTGGGGTCATCGGGGTTGCCGATAAACAAGCGCTCTACTTGCCCATCGTTAACGCCTACTAAGCGCTCACCTGTGCCAGCTTGAAGACCCGTGATAGCATCGCCGTTGATAGTGGCATCAATGTCCGGCTTTCCGTCGCCACTGAGGTCAAAGGTAGTGGAACCGCCGCTGCCACCTGTGTCAGCCAGCAGCGACATGAAGAAACCGCTACGCCCGCCGCCGCAGGGGTCGGACTCATCGGGGAGTAGTGTAGAGAAGCGGACGCGGCGTGGCAGGCTGCTGGATATCGATGGCGCGGCAATCACGCGTTCGCCCGGGGGCAGCTCTATGCGCCACCCACGCTGGTTGCTGGAAGGTGCAAGATTGGTGCTCGCTCTCAGGTTGAAGCCATCCCGAGACGCATTGCCGGTAATGTGCTGGGTCACCAGATCTGACGTGCCGTAGGTCGCGGTGCGCCCTACACGATCCTGAATACCCAAGAATTGCTGAGGTGCGCTATCACCGACATCACTGTTACGGAAATAGCTGCCGGTGCCAAATAGCACCATCAGCGTGTCAGTAGAGCCACTGCTCATTGTCACCGCCGGGGCGGAAGTGATTGGCTGGTCGGCGCTACCCTGGTAGAGACGATTGACGCTGCCGCCTTCCGTGAGCGGAAAGCGCCACATATTGCCTGCCAGGTCGCCTGCGTAAGCAAAGCGGGCACCGTTTGCGCTGTTATCGTTGCGCCATGGCCAGGCCGTGACGGTGGGCGTTGCCAAACCGTTGGGGGCCGCTTCGCTACCGGTGTTGGTTTTGAGGTGTAAAAAGGTCGGGCCTCGCGCGTTGGCGGCTTTTTTTATGTCGACAACAAATAGCGATGCCTGATAGCTGGTGCTGTTGTAACCATTCCCAAAAATGGCAACCCACCTGCCATCGGTAAGTTGGGTAATCGTGGGTTGACTAACCCCTGTCCCTAATTCCGGATGGCGAAACTCCCAGAGCAACTCAGCATTGCCGGGGTTACTGACATCTAGCGCGAATACCGTTCGCCCGCCAGCGCCCATGGTGCCGACCACCACGGCAGAGGGGCCATTCTCAATATTAACCTCCCGTACTGCTGGGGTGCCGTCCATAAAGTAGCGGTGGGTGTAATCTGGCCGAGTCAGCTCGCGCAGCGGAGGATTCTCGCCCTGTGTTAGCTCGGCGGGTAAATAGGCAAATAGCTCACGTCCGGTGTTTGCATTGAAACCATGCAGCATGCCGTCGTTGGCGGCCACCATTAGCAGCGGCGGGCGGTTACCAGACCCTTGCAGAAGCACCGGATTGGCGTTGATGATATCACCCAGCAGCGACTGACGCTGTCTTAGACCCGGCACAGGGTTGCCCTTTAGCCAACTCACCTCATCATTACTTAATCCGCTGGTGTTGGCGGCTAGCTCTACACCCACTCTACTACCACCTTCAGGACGTTGGGATGTTAGTAATCGACGACTACCAATTTGCTGGGACAGCACTGTCTCGGCATTCCAGCGCTGACTACGGCTGCCATCCGTTTGAATTTCTGAGGCGGCTAAGCGCCCTGACCAATCCTCACTTCTAAATCCGGCGGTATAGAGCAGATTGCCATCTTCCACACCGAACTCATCGCTGTTCACCGCTGCCGAGGTGTTGGATTGGGAGGCAGCGATGATATTGCCCAGCACCTGCTGCATCACCTGGTTCAACGAAGCTTCGTCGTTGGCAAAGTAGGCGCGCTCGGTGCCACCAGCGCGGGCCAGGTCGCCCAACGGGTCGTCCGAGACATTGGGGAGGTTGGCGATGTCCGGCGGCATGTTGAAGCCGACCACATAGGTGCGCACAGGGTTCGCGAGCCGAGCCCCGGTATCGTCATAAAGCCGTTTGAGGGCCGCTTCGGCGCTGGCCAGAGCGCCACTGACGTTATTGCCTAGCGAGTTGCCGGAGCGATCTACCGAGGGTAAGCCATCGGTCAGCCAAATATTGGCATTCACTAAACACTGCTGCGCCTCGGGGTTATTGAGGTTGGGAATCGAGATGTCCGTACGGTACCCCTGTTCGCGTCGGAAGGAGTTGCCGCTGCCACCGTTGTTCAAGAAGTAATCACGCGCGGTGTACATGGTGCCTTCGATAGGGGTCAAGCCCGCAGAGATAAGGGGCCATTCTGGATCTGTCAGGGGATTTCCGTGGCCGCTCCAATCGTGACGTTGGGTGCCCAGCTTGGTCTCGATCGCCTCCCAATGGGCACTGTTCACCGTGCCATCGTCATTGAGTCCACCAATGGGTACATGTAAATAACCGAGTCCAGGTGACGATGTGGTACGCCACTCCCGCTGATTCAGTTGGAGGGATAATACGTGAGCCCCCCAATTGGGGATGCCGCGCTGGCGCAGGCTGTCTACGAGTGGAAGACCAGCTGAAGCAACGTAGTCTGCGTAATAAACACCATGGGGCGCGTCAGGACGAGTGCAAGACCGGCCGCAACTACTGGATTGTGTGAGTTCGCGGTATCGATCTACGGTTTGATCCTGCCTGGAAGTGGGGTAAGTATCAGTACGCCAATACTCTGTTCTGTCGTCTGAAGGCCCTGGAAGGCTTGTTGATGTACGATTAACAGTAAAATAACCAGGAACACCAACATTAAAAAAGGCGTAGAAATCGCTGTTGGGTAAACGAGTGCGATAGCGTTTAATGGTGGAGTTCCATGCGCCCTCAAAAGCAGGGTTGTACCAGTCTGGGTTGCTCCGCGTTGAGTAGCGAACGTCAACAGCACGTTCTGTCAGGCGCCACACTACGGTGTTGCCAGAATTGAAACTATTTCTGTCGGTAGAGGCGGGGTTCTGTTGATAGGCCATTAATCCCAGATTGATGCTATTACGATAGTCTTCGATTATTTGTAACCCAACACGCTTCATGGTGCTCGATTTGCTCAGCGGCGAGCGTGCGCCCGCCGGGCATGCGGAGGCATTGAACGTATTGGGCTGGCAGGCCGTCAGATTTTCTCGGTCACCGTCTTCCTCACCAATGGCCACTCGGCCATCCAGCCCCTCTTGGCCACTTTCCGAGTTGTCCAGGATCAGCAGTACATTGGGGGGCACTCGGCTGACGACGTTCAAAGGCGCTGGGGAAATACCGACACGGTCACTGGGAATATCGAACTCTTCGTCGATAGGGGCATCGTCACCTCCGCCAATGGGGGGCTCTGGCTCTGGTGGCGGATCAGGCGTTGGTTCTGGTTCGGGGTCATCCAGATCCAGGTCTTCGTCTGGATCATAATCTGGGGGTGGGGGAGGAGCAAATCCATAAGCTGGTTCATTAACCATACTTAGCATAAAGGTGGCGGCCAGAATTAATGGTAAAAAACGGATGTGCTTCACGGGGTCACTACCTCTGCTGGCGAACGAACAAGGATTCAAGTCTCACGCGGGTATCTTCACCATGGCCAAATCCTTGGGCTTCAATGCGATACAGGATATCGCGGACTTCACCGCCTTCATTATCGGAGCGCGAACCGATAGTCTCAATTTCATGTGATCGGTAGCGCGGGTTGCGATTGAGTTGAGCCATGTTCATGGTATGTGTTGACCAGCCTCCCGAAGGGGCCGCGCCGTTCTGCAAGCGTGTCTCGGCTTCCCGCAAGGCGGCTTCGGCTGCCTGAAAAGCAATGCTATGGTCGCGTTGGCTGGAGGCCATGCGGTCCTGTGTTATGGCCCCTTGCATGGAAGAGAGGCTCAGAATCGTCACGATAGCCAGAAAAATCAGGCTCAGTACCAGTGCCATGCCTTGCTGTGGGTGGCCTCGCATCGACATGTCAGCGGTTCCTCAAGGCGATGGTGGTGGTGAACGCCTGATACAGCCGCCCTTCACTGCCGGTAAAGGCGTTGTCACCCTGAAAGTTGCCCACGGCAAGCGTGGTGTCGGCGTTACGCAGGTTGGGTCGGTCGCTTTGCACGATTAGCGTAATGCGCACCGCACGCACGCTAGGCCACTGGGCATCGTCGATGTCGTCCGCCGCAAGATAGTCATCGTCCACCAGAAACGCTGTCCGCATGGCCACCACATGGCTAGCTACGATTTCATTGCGTGGTGTGGTTGTGCTGAGGTCCAGCCGCATCAGTGCCGGATTGCCATTATTATTCGGGTCGATGCCCAGGTAGTAGATAGCGCTACCCAATGCACTCAGCGAGACATTTTGCTCAGGTTGATAGCCCAGCCCGCTGGCGGCGCCCCAAAGGCTGGTGTTGGGTGCCACATTACTCTGCCAGCCGGTCGTGCTGGCTTTTTGCAGTACGCGGGCGCCGTTGGAGGTGTTATAGAAAATATCGCAGTTCAACAGGCCCTGCAGCAGTAACAGCTGTTGATTGAACACGGCGCCTACATCACGATTTAGCGTGAGCTGTTGGTTGCTGTCGAGGCTGGCTATTTCCAGTGACTCATCGGCAAAGCCAGTGCGTGCAATGAGGCCTCCCCGAAACGCCAGCACGTCCTGGTTGTCCAGCGGGCTATTCAAACTGGCGGCAAAATCGGCGCTGGAGGCATCCACCCATGCCTGTAAAGGCAGGGGCGCGCTGCTGGCATCGGCAATATTGCGCACGTGCACGGTGGTCTGTGGCGAGGCACAGCCGCCGCTGTAGTCGGCCTGGCGTAACTCTCGTGACAGCGTATCCAGAGCAAATCGGCCTGTGTCCTGCATATCCGCCAATGCTGTCTGAAAGCGAAAGCTCTGCTGCGACGAAATGAATAGCTGAGTCGCTCCCGCCATGACCAGAAGGCCGATGACCATGGCCACCAGCAACTCGACCAGCGTGAAACCCGCTTGTGCTTGAGAAGGAGAAATATGGCTCACGCTAGAGCTCCGATACCAGTTGGATTTGCCGAACGTCGTCGGGGGCGGACGTGTCGTCCCAGCGTACCGTGACGCTGACGCGCCGATTGGCAACTTCGATGCCGCCTTCGCCGCCGGGCAGAGCAGTCGCCAAGTCTTCGACCCACTGTGTTTGATCACGGCCGGGAAGGCCACTACCTTCGGGAGTGTTGCCTAGTACCAGCGTGTAAGAGGAGGCTTGTTCGCGATTGGCACGCACCCTGTCCAGCATGTCCTGTGCCATGTTGGTGGCCTGCGTTTCGAAATAAGCGGCACGGTTATGTACCAGGGATTGGGTTTGTAGTCCCAGCACGCCCAGCAGGCCGATCGACAGCACCAGCAGGGCAATCAACGACTCCAGCAAAGAAATACCGCCTTGGGCCTTGGGCATCAGTTCGTACTCACTTTTATTAGTCACAGGCTCGCCGCTGGGCCAGTACCCGGGAAATACCGCTGGGCTCCACGCGCACACAGCGGCCAATATCACCCAGCGTGAGCGAGACACTCTGTGAGGTAAAGTTCGCGCTCTCCAACCGTCCTAGGCTGTTGAAGGTAAAATCTTCGGGAGCGTTCTCGATCGCGAGGTCAGCAGACGACTGCTCCCAGCGCCGCACGATGTCGCCGTTGGCCTCCACTTCCCAGCCTGTGCTCCACCCTCCGGCGGCAGGCTTCAGGAGAGCTCTCTGATTACGTCGTACGGCCTCGCTGCGCGCAAAGCTCAGCGCTATCTTGTAATCATTGGTCGTCGTGATCACCCTGTTCTCTTGAATGATTCTGGCAAAGTTGGGTACGGCGATGGTCGCCAGCGTGGCAAACAGGGCAAGCGTGACCAGCAATTCCAGCAGGGTAAAACCGGCGGAGAGACGTTTTGTCGTCAGCATGAAGTGCTACTCTGATAGTCGAAAGGCCGAGTACCGTCTGACCGGGGTCATCATATCGTTATTTGAATTTACGTTATGGAAGTATAGCGTTAATGAAGGTGTGGGATGAACCCCGCGCCCAGGTGTCGATTGGATTGCACCATCGTCATACATCAGGTATCGGCGTAAAGGCCAAAATATTCAATAGTCTAAAGCTATTGGTTTGGTTGTAAAATGCAAATTGTGACTATCGTTAAGGTGCTTTAAAACTGTGACACATCGATAATGCATCCGAGGCGCCAGCAATCATCGTCTTTAGCGTGGATGCACTGCACTTGTTCCCTTGGTCATTCCAAGGCATAGAGCAATAAGGGAGAAAGCTATGAGCGGTAAATGTCCTGTCATGCATGGTGGCAACACATCGACTGGTACGTCCAACAAGGACTGGTGGCCGGAAGGACTGAATCTGGATATCTTGCATCAGCAAGACCGTAAATCGAACCCGATGGACGCAGACTTCAACTACCGTGAAGAAGTGCGCAAGCTCGATTTCGACGCACTCAAAAAAGACGTTCATGCGCTGATGACTGATAGCCAGGAGTGGTGGCCCGCTGATTGGGGGCACTACGGTGGCTTGATGATTCGTATGGCGTGGCACTCCGCAGGAACCTACCGCATCGCGGATGGCCGTGGGGGCGGTGGCACTGGCAGCCAGCGCTTTGCGCCGCTCAACTCCTGGCCAGACAACGTGAGCCTGGACAAGGCACGCCGCCTGCTGTGGCCAATCAAGAGGAAGTACGGCAACAAGATCAGCTGGGCCGACCTGATGATCCTGGCGGGCACTGTGGCCTATGAATCCATGGGGTTGCCCTCCTACGGCTTCTCGTTTGGCCGTGCGGATATCTGGGAGCCGGAAAAAGACATCTATTGGGGCGATGAAAAAGAGTGGCTGGCGCCCTCTGACGAGCGCTACGGCGATGTCGAAAAGCCCGATACCATGGAAAACCCGCTGGCTGCGGTTCAGATGGGGCTTATCTATGTAAACCCGGAAGGCGTGAACGGCCAGCCTGACCCGTTGAAAACTGCCCAGCAAGTGCGCGAAACCTTCGCCCGCATGGCGATGAACGACGAAGAGACGGCCGCTCTGACGGCGGGCGGTCACACCGTCGGCAAATGTCATGGTAATGGCGATGCCGGTGCCTTGGGCGCCGAGCCGGAAGCCTCTGACGTTGAGAACCAGGGCTTTGGTTGGAACAATCCGCACATGGATGGTCAAGCGAACAAAGCGGTGACCTCCGGTATTGAAGGTGCTTGGACCACCAACCCTACCCAATTTGATATGGGCTACTTTGACTTGCTGTTCGGCTACGAGTGGGAGTTAAGGAAGAGTCCTGCCGGTGCGCACCAGTGGGAACCGATTGATATCAAAGAAGAAGATAAGCCAGTCGATGCTACTGATCCTTCGGTTCGCCACAATCCGATTATGACGGATGCGGACATGGCGATGAAGATGGACCCGACTTATCGCGCCATCTGCGAAAAATTCATGGCAGATCCAGAGTACTTCAAGCTGACCTTTGCCAAGGCATGGTTCAAATTGACGCACCGCGATCTTGGCCCGAAATCCCGTTATATCGGTCCGGAAGTCCCCGCTGAAGATTTGATCTGGCAGGACCCGATCCCGGCAGGCAGCACCGACTATTGCGAAGAAGTGGTTAAGCAGAAAATCGTAGAAAGCGGCCTAAGTATCAGCGAGATGGTATCAACCGCTTGGGATAGTGCCCGTACCTACCGTGGCTCCGACATGCGTGGTGGTGCTAACGGTGCCCGTATTCGTTTGGCACCGCAGAAAGATTGGCAAGGTAACGAGCCAGAGCGTCTGGCAAAGGTACTGAGCGTGTATGAGCAGATCTCTGCCGACACCGGCGCCAGCGTTGCTGATGTCATCGTATTGGCAGGTAGCGTGGGTGTTGAGAAAGCCGCCAAAGCGGCGGGCTACGACGTCCGCGTACCGTTCCTGAAAGGGCGCGGTGATGCCACTGCCGAAATGACCGATGTTGACTCTTTCGAGCCGCTTGAGCCACTGGCAGATGGCTTCCGTAACTGGCAGAAGAAAGAGTACATCGTGAAGCCGGAAGAGATGTTGCTGGACCGCGCCCAGCTAATGGGGCTGACAGGACCGGAATTGACCGTGCTGCTGGGTGGTATGCGAGTGCTAGACACTAACTATGCGGGTACTAAGCATGGTGTCTTCACTGACCGTGCAGGCCAGTTGACCAACGACTTCTTCGTCAACCTGACCGATATGGGCAATACGTGGCACCCGGTAAGCAATAGCGCTTATGAAATCCGCGATCGCGCCACTGGCGCTGTTAAGTGGACCGCGTCTCGCGTTGATCTCGTGTTCGGCTCCAACTCACTGCTGCGTTCTTACGCAGAAGTGTACGCCCAGGATGATAATGGCGAGAAGTTCGTAAAAGACTTTGTGGCCGCCTGGACGAAAGTGATGAACGCGGATCGCTTCGATATCGCCTAATCATCACACGTTTATGTGTCTTAAATAGAGTGATCAGCCCGCATCGAAAGATGCGGGCTTTTTCGTGCGAACAACATACCAAAAGATGTGGTCATGCCCACACGCTCAGCTGTTGCCGATAAGCCTCCTGCGCTTGGCTGGCGCTGACCGGCGTTAGCCATACCTCGGTACCGGGCAAACACTGGGCAAGGGTGGCGCAGGCCATCGGGGTGAGGGCACCTAGACGAGGGTAGCCGCCGATGGTCTGACGGTCATTCATCAGCACAATAGGTTGCCCATCGGGGGGGATTTGTACCGCGCCAAGGGGAATGCCTTCAGAGATGATACCGCCCTGTGTACTCAATAGCGGTTGGCCGGTTAGGCGGATGCCCATGCGGTCAGCGCGGTTATCCACTTTCCAAGGCTGATTAAACGCTCGAAAAAGCCCCCGGCCACTGAAAGAGGCGATTTGTGAGCCGAGTACGATGGGTAAGCGGCAGCCTGAGTTGGGCATCGACAGGTCATGATGTTCAGGGATACGGCGTACCGCCGGTGCAGTGCCTTTCCAGGTTAAGCAGTCGCCTACTTGCAGTGGTTTACCATCTTCGTGCAGGCCGCCAACCTGCTCCCGTGCGGTGCAGGCACGGCTGCCGAGCACTTCAGATGCATGTAAGCCGCCGGGAAAGGCTAAATAGGCGCGTAAGCCTTTGCGTGGCTGGCGAAACACTAAAGACTGCCCTGGCTGGAGCTTAAAGCTTAGGTTAGGCGCCAGCGGCTTGCCGTCGAGGGTAGCGGCCAAATCAGCACCGGTCAGCGCCAAGCGAACCTCGCTGTTGGTTTCTAGCGTTAGGTTACCGCCCATGACGATTTCCAGCGCGGCGCTATCTGGTGCATTGCCAAGCAGCCAGTTGGCCCAGCGAAACGCTATCCAATCGGCGGCACCACCTTGAGTAAATCCCAGGTGGCCCACGCCAAAGCGCCCAAGGTCTTGAACGAGTGCGAGCGGTCCTGCTTGTTTGACGGTTAGCATTGCTTGGCTCATGGACGCTCCTCCATCGGCGAGGTATCACCACCCGATGCTTCGAACTCAGCCTTGGTAATTGCTTTAAAGCGCACTTTATCGCCTGGCCGCAATAAAGGTTCGCCCCGTTTGGCGTAGTCAAACAGCGGCACGGGGGTACGCCCTAAAATATTCCACCCTCCTGGGGAGGGCAGTGGGTAAATAGCCGTTTGGCGCTCGGCAATCCCAACACTACCTGCCGTCACCCGGCGGCGTGGTGTTTTCAGCCTGGGTGTGGCTAAGCGTTCATCCACTAAGCCCATAAAGCCGTAGCCGGGCGCGAAGCCAAGCGCGAAGACACAGTAATCGTGGTTACAGTGACGCTCAATGAGAGCACCAACACTCAGCCCTGCGCGTTCAGCGACCAGCGGTAGCTCTGGGCCGACGCTTTCGTCATACCAAACGGGGATTTCGTGTAGTTGGCCGTGCTGGTTCTCAGCAGGCGTTAAATGGCGTAAGGCGTCGCGGATCAGCGTGGTGGCCTGGGCAAAAGGGAGCTGTTGACAGTCGTAGTGCACCAGCAACGAGGTGTAGGAGGGAATCAGGTCTATAAGGGCATTGCCAAAGGCCTCGCGTAAAGCGTGATCGGCGGCAATAATCCATGCCATATTGGTTTCGTCGATCTCATCGAAGAGGCGCACGGTAAGTGCGTCCATTGCCGCTGTTTCTAAGCGCAGTTTCACGCGGACTCCAGTGCTGTAAAGGCCTCTCGGATAGCGCGAACGGCGGCAACGGATTCCGGGTTATCGCCGTGAACACATAACGTGTCACAGGGAAGATTGAGCGCTGTGCCATCGCGGGCCGTCAACGCTTCCCCTTTTGCGAGCGCCACGGCCTGAGCGACGATGGTCGCTTGATCGTGGTGAACGGCGCCTGGTAGGCGGCGTGAGGCAAGGTGACCGCTGGCTTCATAGGCGCGATCGGCAAAGGTTTCAAACCAAAGGGTTATACCCATCTTGGCGGCTAGTTCACGGTGAGGTTCAGGATCAGCCGTGGCCATGACCATCAGTGGAAGGTGGGCATCGTAAGCCCGAACAGCGCGCATGACGCCTTCCAAAAGTTCAAGGTTTGCCGCCATATCGTTATACATTGCCCCGTGGGGTTTTATATAGCGAAGCGAAGCACCTTCTGCTTGGCAAATACCCGCCAGCGCGCCCACTTGGTAAAGCACCATATCTTCCACTTCAGCGGGTGAGCAGGCCATAGAGCGGCGGCCAAAGCCCATCAAGTCAGGATAACCAGGGTGTGCGCCGATGCGCACGTTATGTTTGGCAGCGAGAGCAACGGTACGACGCATAACGTGGGGATCAGAGGCGTGGTAGCCGCAGGCAATGTTGGCACAGTCAACGTGGGGCATTACCTCAGCATCCAGACCAATCGACCAATTGCCGAAGCTTTCGCCCATATCGCAGTTAAGCAGCGGGATTGCCATAACGTCTCCTGGGTGGGGGTTATTAGCTCTTAAGAGCTTTTATTAATTAAAAGTAGTTAAAAAACAGCGTTATTAGTTGTTGTTTGTAAATGGCTAATATAGTGATCGCAGTTATTTAATTATCAGTGTAAAGCCAATATATGGAGCTGACTCGCTAAGTTCCAATCGTTTTTAGCGATATTAAGTATCGGCACTTTCTATCATGCTGTTAT